>JAGCFX010000080.1 GCA_017649925.1 Paludibacteraceae bacterium
AATCAGCAATCAGTTAGACCTTACCCGCACGCCCGATCCTATTGCGCTGGGTACACGCCATCCGTTGTCGCTGGTGCGAGAAGAGATCATTGACATCTTCTCGAGAATAGGCTTTACGGTAGCCGAAGGACCGGAAGTGGAGGACGACAAGCACGTCTATGGCATGCTGAATTTTGCGCCGGAACACCCTGCGCGCGATATGCAGGATACTTTCTTCATCGAGAAAGAGATCGGCGTTCAGAAACCGACAGACGTGTTGCTGCGTTCGCATACTTCGTCCGTTCAGACGCGTGTGATGACGAGTCAGAAACCGCCGATCCGCGTGCTCTGTCCGGGGCGTGTGTACCGCAATGAGGCTATCTCTGCCCGCGCACACTGCTTCTTCCATCAGGTGGAAGGACTGTACATCGATAAGAACGTCAGCTTTGCTGACCTGCGCGAGGCTTTGCTCTATTTTTCCAAGGAGATGTTCGGACCGGAGACGAAGATTCGTTTGCGTCCTTCCTATTTCCCGTTTACCGAACCCAGCGCAGAGATGGATATCTCTTGCGACCTCTGCGGCGGCAAAGGCTGCTCGTTCTGCAAAGGTACGGGATGGGTGGAGATCCTCGGATGCGGAATGGTGGACCCCAACGTGCTGGAGGCCTGCGGCATTGACAGCAAAGAGTACAGCGGTTTCGCTTTCGGCATGGGGGTTGAGCGCATTGCCAACCTCAAATACCGCGTTAAAGACTTGCGTCTTTTCTCCGAGAACGACGTACGATTCCTCAAACAATTTGAAAGTTGCTGATAGACCATGTTTGATAATTTAAGCGAACGATTAGAACGGTCCTTCAAGATTCTCAAAGGTGAAGGCCGTATCACCGAAATCAATATAGCGGAGACCGTCAAGGACATCCGCAAGGCGCTGCTGGAGGCCGACGTGAACTACAAGACCGCCAAGCAGTTTACCGACCGCGTCAAAGAAAAAGCCTTGGGTCAAAACGTCATCAATGCCGTACGTCCCGGTCAGTTGATGATTAAAATCACGCATGACGAGTTGGCGGAACTGATGGGTGGCGAGGCACAGGATATCAATCTCAAAGGTTCACCGGCAGTCATCCTCATGGCAGGTCTCCAGGGTAGCGGTAAGACCACTTTCGCTTCCAAACTCGCCAATTATCTGCAGACCAAAAAGGGCAAAAAAGTGATGCTGGTGGCATGCGATGTGTACCGTCCTGCAGCCATTGAGCAGTTGCGCGTCCTCGGCGAGCAGATCAACGCCAAGGTCTATACCGGCGAGAATGAATCGAACCCCGTCAAGAAAGCCGAAGCAGCCATCAGTGAGGCGAAGAAATTCGGCTACGATGTAGTGATCGTCGATACTGCCGGTCGTCTGGCTGTGGACGAGCAAATGATGACTGAGATTGCGGCCATCAAGAAAGCTATCAACCCGAGTGAGACGCTCTTTGTGGTCGATGCCATGACCGGTCAGGACGCCGTGAACACCGCCAAGGAGTTCAACGACCGTCTGGACTTTGACGGCGTAGTTCTTACCAAGCTGGACGGCGATGCTCGCGGTGGTGCCGCGCTATCCATCCGCAGCGTAGTAGATAAGCCGATTAAGTTCATTGGTACGGGCGAGAAGATGGAAGCACTCGATGTGTTCCACCCCGCGCGAATGGCAGACCGTATTCTGGGAATGGGTGACGTGGTTTCTCTCGTTGAGCGCGCACAAGAGCAATACGACGAAGCAGAGGCACGCCGCATCAGTAAGAAGATAGCCCATAACCAATTTGACTTCAACGACTTCCTCGGTCAGCTGAACCAAATCAAGAAGATGGGTTCGATGAAAGACCTGATGGGTATGATCCCGGGCATGGACAAAGCGCTGAAAGGCGTGGAGGTCAGCGATGATGCCTTCAAACCCATCGAAGCGATGATCAACTCCATGACGCCTGCCGAGCGTGCTAACCCCGCGCTGCTCAACGGTAGCCGTAAGAACCGTATCTGCAAAGGTGCGGGCGTGACGATTGTGGAACTGAACCGTTTCCTCAAGCAATTCGAGCAGACGAGCAAGATGATGAAGAAAGTGCAACAAATGAGCGGTAAACGCAGATGATATTAGACGGAAAGAAAATAGCGGCAGAGATTCGCGGCGAGTTGCGCAAACAGATAGAAGCCCTGCGGGCGGAAGGTAAGCGCGCACCGAAACTGGCGATTGTTATCGTGGGCAACAACCCCGCGAGTGAGACCTATGTGAACAACAAGCTGAAAGCCTGCGCCGAAGTGGGCATAGAGGCGGTCAAGATCGCTTATACGGCAGATATCACGGAACAAACGCTGCTGGCGGAGGTTCACAAACTGAATGACGACCCTTCCATTGACGGTTTCATCGTTCAACTGCCGCTGCCGGGCCATATCCGTGAGACAACAATCCTGAGCGCTATCGACTACCGCAAAGATGTGGACGGTCTGACGCCCGCCAACGTGGGACGAACGGTACAAGGCTTGCCGTCCATCGTCAGCGCTACGCCACGAGGAATACGTGAACTGTTGGCGCGCTATAACATTCAGACGGAAGGCAAACATGTGGTAGTTATCGGCCGTTCGAATATCGTGGGCAAACCTATTGCGATGCTGCTCATGCAGCGTCCGTATCTGAGCCTGCCGAACATGAGTGCCGCTTCTCTGGGTGACGCCACCGTTACTATCTGTCATTCCAAGACACGTGACCTCGCAGCTATCTGCCGCACCGCAGATATCATCATTGTGGCGGCGGGAAGTCCGGGACTGTTGACCGCAGACATGGTCAAGGAGGGCGCTACCATCATCGATGTGGGCATCAATAGAGTGGACGGCAAACTGGTGGGAGATGTGGACTTTGAGAACGTATCGAGAGTAGCGGCGCACATCACGCCTGTTCCCGGAGGTGTCGGACCGATGACCATTGTCTCTCTCCTACAGAATACACTGCAAGCATACAATGAACATTCTCGATAAAATTGACGGTTTAGAGGCGAAGTTTCATGAGGTGAGTCTGTTGATCACAGACCCATCGGTTATTGCCGATCAAGCGCGTTATGTGCGTCTGAACAGAGACTATCATGATCTGGAGCGAGTACTGGAGGTGGCAAACCGCTATAAGAAAGCCGTCAAAGACCTGCAAGACGCCAAAGATCTATTCTACAACCAATCGGACGCGGAGATGAAGGAGATGGCGAAAGCGGAGATTGATGAATTGGAACCGCAGATACCGAAGTTGGAAGAAGAACTCAAGCTTCAACTCCTGCCACAAGATCCCGAAGACGGCAAGAACGTAGTGATGGAGATTCGCGGCGGTACGGGAGGTGACGAGGCGGCTATTTTCGCAGGAGACCTCTTCCGCATGTACACGAAGTATTTCGAGATCAAAGGCTTCAAATACACGGTCTCTTCCTTCAACGAAGGCGCGGCAGGAGGATATAAAGAGATCATCTTCAATGTCACGGGCGAGAATGTGTACGGCACGCTCAAATATGAGTCAGGCGTTCACCGCGTACAACGTGTGCCGGTAACAGAGACGCAAGGACGTGTGCATACTTCTGCGGCTACGGTGGCTGTGCTGCCTGAAGCCGACGAGTTTGAAGTGCATGTCAATGAAGGCGAGATCAAATGGGAGACCTTCCGCTCGGGCGGCGCAGGAGGACAGAACGTCAATAAAGTGGAATCGGGTGTGCGGTTGCGCTATAACTGGAAGAATCCCAACACCGGCGAGGTGCAGGAGATACTGATAGAATGTACCGAGACGCGTGACCAGCCGAAGAACAAAGAGCGGGCATTATCCCGTCTGCGCACGCAGATCTACGACAAAGAGCATCAGAAATACATCGACGACATCGCCGCACGGCGTAAGACGATGGTTTCGACCGGTGACCGCAGTGCCAAGATCCGTACCTATAACTATCCGCAAGGACGCATCACCGATCACCGTATCGGCTACACGGTCTATAACCTCGCCGCGTTCATGGACGGAGATATACAAGGTGTCATCGATGCCCTCCAAGTAGCCGAAAACGCCGAACGACTGAAAGAATCAGAATTGTAAATTACAAAGAGCATGAAAAAGTATTTATTATTTGCTTTAATGCTAATAGCATTAGTCTTGACTTCCTGTGAGAAAGAGGGTTGGAAAAGTCATGCTAAAAGGACTTTTATAACCGAGTCTCATATTATAGAGATGGAGGTGTCCGATTCTCCGTGGGGCGCTTTTGAAGGCACGCACATGGAGTCATTTTTTACAGGACATTGGGAGGATACCGGTGAAGAGTCATTTTTCAAAGTGAATGCAATAGAAGGATTCACATTCGAAGAAGGTTATATATACACCTTGTATATCGAAATTCTTCGCTACGAGAATCCACCTTCAGAGATGTATCCTTACAAATACAAACTGATTCGTATTAAGTCCAAAACGAAGGCTTAGAAAAAATCGTTGCAGTCGCAAAAGTGGAGTGAGATGTACCTCTTTTACTGTCCAGACATAGAGAAAAGACAAACGCTCTCCGAGGAGGAGAGCGGGCATTGTGTGCGCGTGCTGCGTTATACGGCGGGCGACGAGATACTTATTACGGACGGCAAAGGAACGACTTATACGGCGCGAATAACCAATCCCCATCCTAAACATTGTGATTTCGAAATAGTCTCGCGGGAGAAACAGCAACCCCATCATGATTTCCACCTCCACATAGCGATTGCGCCCACTAAGAATATCGAGCGCCTCGAATGGGCTATTGAAAAATGTGTAGAGATTGGGGTGGATGAGATTACTCCTCTGCTATGCCGTTTTTCGGAACGGAAAACGCTTCGCACGGACCGGCTTGAGAAAATCATCCTCTCTGCCGCCAAGCAAAGCCTGACGCCGTATTTGCCCGTATTGCACGACCTAACGCCTTATGATGCTTTCGTCAAAGAGCAGGCACGCAAAAATCAGCAGAACTTCATCGCCCATTGCTACAAAGAGGACAAACGACTGCTGAAAGAAGAAATAGAGCGGGGTAGGGATGTGCTGGTGATGATTGGTCCGGAAGGAGATTTCAGTGAACAGGAAGTGGCTGAGGCTTTGGCGTTGGGCTTTGTGCCGGTGAGTCTGGGTAACAGCCGTCTGCGCACAGAGACAGCGGGCGTCGTGGCGTGCCACACGGCCGTGCTTATCAATGAATAATGAATATCGACTGGCAAATATTACTGTGGATCAACGGCCATCACAGCGAGTGGGCGGATGTGTTAATGTGGTACGTCAGCAGTCCGCTGACATGGCTTCCGATGTACGCGTTGCTGATAGGTATTCTCGTCTATAAGTATCGCAACTGGAAAGCGGTCTTGTTCATCATCATAGGTTTTGTGGTAGCCGTCGGATTGAGCGATTTCACTTGTTCGGGCATTCTCAAACCTTTGATATGCCGTCCCCGTCCGACGCATGAGCCCGCGCTCGCAGGACTGGTGCATATCGTGAACGGCTATACCGGCGGATTATACGGTTTTTGCAGCAGTCACGCGGCCAATACGATGGCTTGCGGCCTGCTGTTCAGTTTGCTTTATCGCAATAAAATAGCCACCTCATTCCTGATGGCATGGGTGGCATTGAATTGTTATAGTCGCATGTACCTCGGGGCGCATTACCCGGGCGACATTATTGTTGGGTTGTTGGTGGGGGCGTTGTACGCGGTCCTTGTTTGGCTGGCATTAACGCGTTGGCTCCACGTGGATGACGCGGCTGCTCGGCGGGGTGATTCATAAATCGATTATACTCCTCGGGCGTAAGCAGCAGTTCCAACTCCTTGTAGATGGCTTGCAGACGTGCTAAGTTCTCTGCGCGAGTAAGACCCTGTTGCCGCGAACGGGCGTACTTGAGATGCATCTTATAGATGGTATCGAAACGCACGGAGTCCTTGATGCCCAACTCACGCGTGAGACGCATGGTCTGTTTGAGCGCTTCCTCCTCCGGAGTACGCTGAGGACGTTCCACTGCAGGCTCTTGAGCCATCAGACTGCCCGCCAAAAGGGCCAACAAACAAATAGAAACGAGCTTTTTCATATAAAAAGTTACAACAAAAATCATGCCAAATAGTGAACTGAAAATCGCCACGCGCCTTTATTTTGCGCAACAAGGCAATCGACGTAACTCCCGCCCCGCGGTGCGAGTGGCTTTGGCAGGCATGATTGTGGGTGTGATGGTGATGATTTTGACCATTTGCATCGTTGTTGGTTTCAAACAGACGGTGACGAACAAAGTGGCGGGTTTCGGTGCGCATATTCAGGTCGTTTCGTTCGATAACAACAATACTTATGACTTGCAGCCCATTGAGGTGACGGACAGTCTGTTAGAGAAACTGGGCAGTTATGAGCATGTCGTTTGTGCGGCGCCGTTCATCACCAAACCGGGTATGCTGAAGACCGACAGCGCGTTCCAAGGAACGGTGTTAAAAGGAACGGATTACTGGGATTTCTTCGCGCGCGCGCTGACGGATGGCACCGTACCGGAGAAAGCCAATGAGGTGGTGATTTCGGAGTTGACAGCAAGGAAGATGCGTTTGGCAGTGGGTGATGCGGTAACGGCTTATTTTGTGGACGATACGGACATTCGCGCAAGGCGGTTTAAGGTCGTGGGACTATATGACACAGGCTTCGGACAGTTTGATGAATTATTCATCGTCACGCCTTTAGAGACTGCGAGACGGCTGCAAGGATGGGAAGACAATACCTTTTCCGGCGTAGAGATATTGCTGGACGATATCAAGCGTTTGGACGAGGTGGCGGATGAGATTTATTTTGCGACAGTTAATCACTTGGACGACAAGGGATACAATGTCTATTATGTGCAGACGTTGCAGGAACAGAATCCCGCGATCTTTGCATGGCTGGATTTGCTCGATATGAATGTGATAGTCATCATCGTATTGATGCTGCTTGTCGCAGGCTTTAATATCGTCAGCGGACTGATTATCTTGATTTTAGACGGTGTGCAAATGATAGGAACGCTGAAAGCGTTAGGTGCAGATAATCGTTTCGTGCGGCGCATATTCTTGATACAAGCTGCACTACTGATCGGCAAAGGTGTGCTGTGGGGCAATGTGCTCGGTTTGGGGCTGGCAGCAATCCAGTATTTCGGACATTTGGCACCGCTCGAGGCCGCAACATATTATGTCTCTTACGTGCCAATAGCTTTTGCTTGGGGATGGATTATAGCCATCAATATACTGACCATCATCGTTTCGCTGCTCATATTGTTGCTGCCATCGATGATCATCACGAAAATCAGTCCCGCTAAAGTAATGCATTTCGAGTGATGAAGTTACAGACGACCGTGGATATTAAGCCCAGCGATTGGAAAATCGGCTATGAGGACAAAATCCTGATGGTGGGTTCGTGCTTCTCGGATGAGATAGGCAAGCAAATGCAACAACGGTATCTGAATGTGACGTGCAATCCATTCGGGACGCTTTATAATCCGCTCTCTATTGCCAAGGCTTTGACAATGACCGAAGTGCCGGAACTGATTGATTATGAGGGCTTATGGCACTCGATGGCACATCACGGTTCTTTCTCGCGGGCAAGTCGTGACGAGGCAGAAAAAGCAGTTCGTGAGTCTATTGAAACGATGCAAAAGGCGTTGAAAGAGGCGACAGTCGTGATTGTGACCTTCGGCACAGCTTGGGTGTACGAGAAAGACGGAGAAGTGGTCGGAAATTGCCATAAGTTGCCGGAGAACTGTTTTATGAGAAGACGGTTGTCTGTGGAAGAGATAGTTTCGGCTTGGCAGCCCATTTTGAAGCGTTATCCCGACAAACACTGGCTCTTTACCGTTTCGCCGATAAGGCATATACGAGACGGACTGCATGAGAATCAGTTGTCCAAAGCAGCATTATTGCAAGCCGTTGAGCAGTTGGGTGATTATTTCCCGAGTTATGAGATCATGTTGGACGAGTTGCGCGATTATCGTTTTTATGCGGACGATCTGGTTCATCCGTCCTCCATGGCGGTCAACTATATCTGGGAGCGTTTTGTGGACACATTCTGCACCAATCAGACAAAAAATGAACTCGTGTTCCAACACAAACGTTGGAAACACGAGCATCATATTTCGTTACACTAACGGTTAAATCGTTAAATCGTTAAACCGTTAACGTGTTAAATTGTTATCCTTTAAGGGCCTTGATAGCTTCTTCGAGAGCGGCGATGCGGGATTCAGCGTCGCTTTTCTTTTTCTGCTCGAGAGCCACAATCTCCGGTTTGGCGTTCTGTACGAACCGTTCGTTGGAGAGCTTTGCCATCACGCCGCGCAGGAATCCTTGCTGGTGTGCCAAGTCGGCTTCGAGTTTCTTGAGTTCCTCTTCCACATTGATGAACTGATCCATAGGAATAGCAAACTCCGTCGTACCGACAATGAACTTCGAGGCGTTGCCGCTCACTTCGCCGTTAACTTTTACTTCCACATTGGCGAGTTTGTCCACAAGTGCATTGAGCGGTTCGGGACTGATGAGCGTGAGGCGTTCTTTCGGCGGGATATTCTTCGCCGCACGTACGGCGCGAACCTCAGTGATGATCTGTTTGAGGTAGGCTGTTTCCTTCAAGATAGTCTCGTTCCGATAGTCTCTCGATTCTGTCTCGCCAGTCTGATTTGCCGTCATAATAGACTCGCCCGGCTGACGGTCGTAGAGGTTTTGCCAGAGTTCCTCCGTGATGAACGGCATGAACGGATGGAGCACGCTGAGCAGACGATCGAAGAACGCGAGTGTTGCCTCGTAAGTGGTCTTGTCAATCGGTTGCTGGTAAGCGGGTTTGATCATTTCCAAATACCAACCGCTGAACTCATCGCAATAGAGTTTGTAGATCTCCATGAGTGCCTCGGAGAGACGGTATTTGCTGAACAGATCGGCGATCTCGCGCTCTGTTTGTGCGAGTTGAGCGTTGAACCAATCGATGGCATATTTGCTGGTCTCCGGCTGCGGAATATCCGCCACTTCAAGACCTTTGACCATGCGGAAGCAGTTCCAGATCTTATTGCAGAAGTTACGTCCTTGCTCGCAGAGGGCATCATCGTAGAGGATGTCGTTGCCGGCAGGCGCGGAAAGGAGAATTCCCATGCGCACACCATCGGCGCCGAAACGTGCGATGAGGTCTAACGGGTCAGGACTGTTACCGAGCGATTTGGACATTTTACGTCCGAGCTTATCGCGCACAATACCAGTGAAATAGACGTGCTTGAACGGCATCTTGCCTACATACTCATAGCCCGCCATGATCATGCGTGCAACCCAGAAGAAGATGATGTCCGGACCTGTTACAAGGTCAGCCGTCGGGTAATAGTAATTGATCTCTTTGTTGTCCGGATTCTCGATGCCATCGAACAGCGAGATAGGCCAAAGCCAACTACTGAACCAAGTATCGAGTGCCCCTTCGTCCTGCACGTAATTGCCTTCGGGCTTCGTCTCGGAAACGATGATCTTGTCGTCCGGATAGTTCTCAAGGCCAGTTTGCGCCAAGAGGTCGGCGTCGTAGTATGCGGGAATGCGATGTCCCCACCAGAGTTGACGGGAAATACACCAGTCTTTGATGTTCTCGAGCCAGTTGCGGTATGTGTTTTTGTATTTGGCGGGATAGAAGACGATGTCGTCGTTCATTACCGGCGGCAGGGCGATGTCAGCGAAATGCTGCATCTTGACGAACCATTGGAGCGAGAGCCGCGGTTCAATAGGTACGTTCGTGCGCTCGGAATAACCCACTTTGTTGTCGTAGTCCTCTATTTTCTCGACGAGGTTGAGGGCTTTGAGATCTTCGATAATCTGTTTGCGGCAGTCGAAACGATCCATGCCGTGGTACTTGCGTACGTTGGCTTGTAGTTCCGGCTCAACGGTATCCATGTTGAGGTGCGCGTCTGGCGTGAAGATATCGATGGTCTTGAGGTTGTATTTCTGGCCAAGCGCGTAGTCGTTGACATCATGCGCGGGCGTCACTTTGAGGCAACCCGTACCGAAACCGATCTCTACATAGCGGTCTTCGATGATCGGTATGACGCGTCCTACGCCCGGAACAATCACATGTTTGCCTTTCAGCCACTGGTTCTTCTCCTCTTTGGGGTTGATGCAGACCGCTATGTCGCCGAAGATGGTCTCCGGACGTGTGGTGGCAACAATGGCGTATTTGCCCGGCTCCTCCGCTATTTCGTAGCGCAGGTAGTAGAACTTGTTATGCTCGTCGTGGTAGATAACTTCTTCGTCGGATAGGGCTGTCTGGCGCTCCGGATCCCAGTTGACCATACGAAGTCCACGGTAGATGAGGCCTTTTTTGTAGAGGTCACAGAATACCTTGATAACGGCTTTTGAACGCGTCTCGTCCAACGTGAAGGCGGTTCTATCCCAGTCGCAAGAACAGCCGAGTTTGCGGAGTTGCTTGAGAATGATGCCTCCGTGCTCGTCCGTCCAATCCCACGCGTGTTTAAGGAACTGCGCGCGCGTGAGGTCGGATTTGTTGATGCCTTGCTCCTTAAGTCGTTTGATGACTTTGGCTTCGGTAGCAATGGACGCATGGTCCGTACCCGGCACCCAGCAGGCGTTCTTGCCTTCCAGTCGCGCACGGCGAACGAGAATATCCTGAATCGTCTCGTTGAGCACATGGCCCATATGCAGCACGCCCGTTACATTAGGCGGCGGGATAACGATAGTATAGGGTTCGCGGCCGTCCGGCTCACTATGAAAAAGTCCGTTGTCCAGCCAGTACTGATACCAGCGGGCCTCAATGTCTGTGGGATTATATTTTGAGTCCATAAAACAGAATTTTCAAAAACGGCTGCAAAGGTACGAAAAAAAAATGACATACGCAAGCGCGTATGCCACTTTTCTCATTTTTTATACGAAGCGTGAACTTCGCAGAACGTTATTGAACGCGAATGAACTTATTACCATTTTGGATGAGGATGCCACGCGTGTTGCGGTCAACCTGCATACCTTGGATGTTGTAGATCGGTGCATTCGGGTCGAGAACAATCTCTGTATTCTCAATACCTTGCTCTTCAGGAACATCCTCGAGCTCAATGTAGATGATTTCGGTCTCAGTTGAGTTGTCGCCGTCATATGCAACCACCTCTACATCAAACGAATAGGTGTATTCTTCACCATCCTCATCGTACAATACAACGTCAACGTGGTAAACAGCGTAGCTGTCATCCGTTGCAGCGCTTACGCAAGTGATGGTAGCTGTACCGCTTACGAACTCAATGGAGTCTTTTTCGCTTGTCCAAAGTCCGGAATAGTCAATTTCATGCGTGCCATTCAGGTGCGTCAAATCGGTAGCTTCGAAATCGAAGTAGAGTTCCGGATAATCGTTCTCGTAGTCATACGCATCAAAAGCCCAGTAGGTTGTGCCTTCGTAAGTGAAGGTATAAGCTTGGGCAAAGTCAACATTCAGTTCCTCTCCCGGAGTCGGCGGAACAACACCGCTTCCTTTCTTAACGGAAACGAAGATAGCATTCTTTGCTTGCGCCTTGCCCTGGTACTCGGTGTACACGGCCTTGATAGTCAGCGTGTCGCCGGCATCAATACCCATTTCTATGAACTTCTGAGCTTGGCCGTCAGCAGTAAGCAGACCATACACATACAATTTAGATGTTCCCTCTATAAGGTCGAAGTTTCCATACTTGTTGTACTGGGTTTCATCGTCCTTATCCATAACGATATTTGCAACAATACCGGTAAGGATGCAAGTGTCCTTTGTGTTCTTGAGTTCGAGGAACTCAGCAATCGTCTTTTCACCAAGGTTCTTCGGCTCATCGCCGCGTTCCAAGATCTCTACGGTGCAGTTAGCGGCAAACTCAGGAGTTTTGTTGAATTTAGTCAGTTTACCGGTTACCTTAACGCGGTCGCCAACGCGCACTGCATCCTCTTCTTTCTCGATAGCGCACTTGTATGCTTCGATAACTTTACCGCCGTCCTCGGTATCTGCTATCCAGAAGCTCATGGAACCACTCTTCCAAGCATAAGCAATTTCGGTTACATAGCCAGGAATTGTGTATACGGCACCATTGTTATACTCCTCGTTGTTTTCGGAAACGCTCAGAGCCGCTTCTGCAGCCTCTTCGCAAGTGGTAATCGTTCCTCCGGAAGTCTCGGTAACGGTAACGGTACAAGTATCGCTGACGTTGTTAGCCACCGCCCAGATCTTTACGACACCTGCTTTCACACCTGTTACAACGCCCTTGTTGCTAACGGTTGCAATCGTTTCGTCCTTAGAACCCCAGGAGAGAGCATCATTACCATCGCGTTGAACGGTCAACGTAACGGTCTTTCCTACTTTCACTTCTGCACTCTTCGGCGAAACGGTAAGCGTTGTTGTAGCTACAGGAACAACCGGAGTGCCGCCACGAGCGTAGATTTGCGGTTTCTGTTGATTAGAAGTGTATGTTTTAAACCGCGGACTACTTGTGTTGAACTGAATACTACCGCTGGAAGGATATGTGCTTGTAATGGTTGCATCTCCGCTTGCAGCGATGGAAATTTTCCACGTGTTTGTTGCACCGGAATAAGACAAACTAGAACCATTAACGCCGAGAAGTTCTTCTGCAGATTTAGCGAATGTCCATGCGTCTTCAGATCCACCTAATGTAAAGATAGTAACTGCACTGTTCTCTTCCAAAACAATAGCATCGTCTTCGATAGTAACATCCTCTGCTGCAAGGTAGCCGCTAGAAAGAACTCCGGCAGCAACCTCAGTAGCGCTATAGACAAGGATTACTTCGTCGCCTGCACTGAGAGTAGAAGCATCCGTTACAAGCGTAAATGGATTTCCAGGAGCCACCTCTTTAACTGTTGCAGAGAGTGTAACCTCAACATTCTCTGCGTCTGTTGCCTTAACGACAGCTTTTGCTGAATATGCACGCACTTCAGTAGCTTTGAAAGTTACTTCCAGTTTGCCTGCATTGATTGCAGCAGTGAATGCGGCAGCGTCTGTACCTGCAACCTCAACAGAAAGCGTAGCATCTTCAGTTACGGAAACTGTGGTCTCTTTCTTGATGCCAGCGCCTGCAGCTTCCGGAGTCACTTTGCCCCATGCGAGAGAGGTAGCGCCAACGGTGATAACCGGTTTAGCTTTTGTAACGGTAACAACGCAAGTATCGCTGACGTTGTTGGCTTTTGCCCAGATCTTAACCTCGCCTGCCTTAACACCGGTAACTACGCCATTAGCAACGGTAGCAACCGTTTCGTCCTTAGAACCCCAAACGAGTTCGTCATTACCATCGCGATCAACAGTCAGGGTCACAGTCTTTCCTTTTTCAACAGATGCTGTCTTCGGGGAAACGGTGAGCGTTGATGTCGGAGTTGCCGGTACCGGAAGTGTGTACAAAGCAATTTTCTCTTGACTGCTGTAGGACGTAGATTTGAAGTAGCGGAAACGTTTTTGATCATTAGCAGCATTATAGCGCATGTGTGTATTGTTAGATACAATATCCATCGTGCTGCTACTATATGATAAAGTATTGAGAATTTCATCATCCTCCAACTTCAATGCATTGCTACCTGATGAACCTCCCATATACTTATCGCCAATCTTGAGCGAATAACCGCCTTCCATTTTAGCAATAGTAATGATGTACTCTTCGAGGCCAGTAGCGCTGATTTTTCCATCGCTGATAGTAGCCGTTACGTAGTTGTTTGTATTATCCACGCCCTTGAATACATATGCTTGCGTTGCGCTGGCTTCATATACCAATAAGTATTGACCACTCCAATCGGTTTGATCTGCCGTTACTTTTACAAACTCAGTAACTGCTGGAGCGGCTTTAACGGTTGCAGAAACGGCAACGGTCTTGGACTCTGCGTTAGGAGCGGAGAGTGTGATGGTTGCGGAGTAAGTGCCTGCAGCAGAAGCTGTGAGCGTTACTTCCAGTTTGCCTGCGTTAATAACGGCTGCAAACTTGTCTTCGTCCGTACCGCTAACGGCCGGAGTAACTGTTACACCTCCCGTTACGGAAACCTCAATGGTCTTGTCGGTCTTACCTGCAGTAGCTTCAGCCAGTTCCACTTCGCCAAAGGCAAGTGAATTAGCACTAACCGTGATAACCGGAACATTGACTGTTACTTGGAGCGGAATGCGAACGTTCTCTGCACCTGTATATGAAACAACCAAAGTGTCTTTATATACACCGCCTGCGGTTGCATGGAAACTTGCTTTCATAGCACTATTCCAACCAAATGCGGATTCAGGACCACCGGCAATGGTGTATGTCGTGTCTGAACCATTAGGATTGGTAACAGTAACGGTAAACTCGTCGGATACAAGATCTACCTTATTACCTGTCATGATAACTTCCGTTTCCCATTTGTCCGGATTAACGGAAATAACAGGAACAAGCTCTTCAACTGTTACAAGTACTTCAATCGTGTCTTTTGCTCCGCTTGCGTTAACAAATACAGAATCTTTGTATTCACCCGCTTTGGTAGCAATGTAGGAGATGCGGATTTTGGCAACTGCGTTGTCCACTACTTTCTCTGCCGTGAAGGTAATGCCGTCCAACCCGCCCTTTACGGAGAGCGTAGTGTCGGAAACATATTCCGTCGTGTAGGTAATCAAAGCCGTGTCCCTAATATCCACGCTTGCTTGCCCCTTGACATAGGACTTGCCTGTAAATTCCACTTTCTTTGAGCCAAGCGAGATAGCCGGTGCTTTGACGGAAGCGGAGAGTGTTACCGCTTTGTCCTCTGCGCCTTGTGCCTGCAAGGTAACGGTAGCAGAGTAGTCTTTTGCTTCGGTAGCAGTGAAGATCACTTCCAAGTTGCCACCGTTGATGGTTGCGGCGAAGTTGTCCTTGTCATCGCCTGTGATTTCTTTAACAGAGAGCGTAACGCCTTCCGTCACAGAAGCGGTGATGTCTTTCTGGATTCCACCAGAGGCATCTGCAACGGACACGTTGCCCCATGCAATCGATTCGGCACCTACGGAAATCACCGGCACTTTTTCCGTTACTTTCAAGGTAACGACAATAGTGTCTTTGAGTTCACCAGCAGACACGAAAATCGAGTCTTTGTAATCATCGGCTTTGGTAGCGATGTAGGAAACGCGGATTTTGGGTTCCAAGCCTTCTACCGTTTCAGCCTTGAAAGTGACACCGTCCAGACCTCCCTTAACGGAGAGATCCAACGGAGCCGTCAGTTCGGCGGTGTCGAGCACAAAGTCGAAGGTGTCCTTCAGCTGTACACTGGCGGTACCTTTGACGTACGATGCGTCGCTGAACGCTTTCTCCGCAGGAGTAACGCTAAGCTTCGCCTCGCCGAACACACTTGTGAGTGCGATGAAGAGAGCACTCAGTAAAATTGATAATTTTTTCATGTGTTTTTGTTTATGATGGATTATACTTTGTCCCCCAAAAGGGACGTTAATTGGGATAATTCCAAAAAGCGTGCAAAGGTACTACATTTATTTAACATGTGCAAATTTTTTCAAAGAAAAATCATAAATTGTGCTTAAAAACATATATTTGTTCTCTATTCCCGATTCGCAAAGATTTTGCAAGACCGTGTATACGGATAGTGTGCTGACTCCATCGAACCAATATCGTATCCTGCCAATACCTATAATATACTTTGTATATTATTCCGTGATTTTAAATCGTATCCAGAAAATATTTTTTTTGAAAAAGTTCGCGCGCGCTTGCATATGTGAAAATTTTTTTGTACCTTTGTGCCCGATTTTGTATATTGGGTTAAAATGGACAATTTTTTGGAGCTTTGCCGGCACAGACGCTCGATACGAAAGTATACAAATAGGCCGGTAGAGCAGGAGAAAATAGACTATATCTTACGCTGCGCGTTGATGGCGCCGAGCTCGAAACGCACGAACCCGTGGGAGTTCATTGTAGTGCGTGACGAGGAGAAGTTACGCGCGATGGCGGGTTGTCGGACATACGGCTCGCAGATGTTCGATACTGCGATGGCGGGCATTGTGATTGCGTTGGATACGACGCTGAGCGATGCCTGGATGGCGGACGGAGCGATAGCGGCAGAGCATATTCTGCTGGCGGCGGAGGAACAAGGGTTAGGCGCCTGCTGGTGCCATGTCTATTGCCGCGAGGCATCAGAGGACTTGATTAAAGGACTTTGCGGAATACCCGAAGACAAGACGGTGCTTTGCGTGATTTCGCTGGGTTACAAAGACGAGGAGCGCAAAGACTATGACCTCGAAAAACTGAAGTACGAAAAGATACATAACGAAAAATATTGATATGAAACCAATAGTTGCGATAACGGCCGGAGATACGAATGGCGTGGGATATGAAGTGATCATCAAAGCGCTTCTGAACGGCTATATGTTTGAAATCATGCGGCCGGTCATTTACGGCAACGCTGTCATCGCCAAACAGCATATTCATACGCTGGACGAAGAGTACCGGAATATCAACTGGAACATGATTGACTCGCCCGAACAGGCGAAAGACGGACGTCTTAACCTCATCACTTGCTATACGGACAACCTGCCCGTTGAACTCGGCAAGAATACCGAGGATTCAAACAAGGCGGCGAAGGCATCGTTGGACCGCGCGTGCCGTGATCTGAGGGATGGAAAAGTGCAAGCACTCGTGACTGCGCCCATCAACAAAGAGGCGCTGGGAGGAGGACATACGGAATATTTGGAAGAACAGTTCAAAGGTGACGGGAGTCTGATGATGCTTTGCAGCGGAAACTTACGCGTGGCGTTGGTATGCAATCATGTGGCGCTCGCGGAAATACCTGCGCAGATAACGGAAGAGCGCATCCTCACCAAACTAACGCTTCTGAACAATAGTCTCAAACGTGACTTCGGACTCGAGAAACCGCGTATTGCCGTGTTGGCGCTTAACCCGCACGCCGGCGACGCAGGATTGCTCGGCAAAGAAGAACAGGAGATCATCGTGCCGGCTATAGACAAGGCGAAAGAGCAAGGCATCTGGGCATTCGGTCCGTATGCGGCGGACGGTTTCTTCGGTAGCGGACATTTCAAGCATTTTGACGCCGTGCTCGCGATGTACCACGACCAGGGATTGATTCCGTTCAAGACGCTCGACATGAGTGGCGTGAACTACACGGCGGGGTTGAGTATTGTACGCACGTCGCCTGATCACGGCACGGGGTATGACATCGCCGGAAAGAACCAAGCGGACCCGGCTAGCATGCGCAATGCCATCTACATGGCGCTTGACGTGTTGAGACAGCGTGAAGAGTATGATGAGTTGACGGCTAACCCGTTGCCGTTTATTGTGCGCGCTGACGCGGAAGGCAAACCGCGCCGAGAGTTTATTGACTTCAAGACTACAAAATATGATGAAAACAAGTAAGGAAATCAGACAAAGTTTCTTAGATTTTATGGCATCGAAGGGTCATCAGATTGTACCCTCCGCGCCAATGGTCATCAAAGATGACCCGACACTGATGTTTACCAATGCCGGCATGAACCCGTGGAAGGGAATCATCCTCGGCAATGACCCTATTAAATACGCACGCGTAGCGGACAGCCAGAAATGTCTGCGTGTCAGCGGCAAGCATAACGACCTCGAGGAAGTAGGCCATGATACCTACCATCACACGATGTTCGAGATGCTCGGCAACTGGTCCTTCGGCGATTATTTCAAGCAAGAAGCGATTGATTTTGCGTGGGAGTATATTGTTGATGTGCTGAAGATTGACCCTGCCAATCTCTATGCGACGGTGTTTGAGGGGTCGCCGGAAGAAGGTCTCTCTCGCGACGATGAAGCCGCTTCCATCTGGGCAAAACATCTGCCTGCCGATCATATTCTCAATGGCAACAAACATGACAACTTCTGGGAGATGGGTGATACCGGTCCTTGCGGTCCGTGCTCGGAGATTCACGTGGACAGCCGTTCGCCCGAAGAGCGCGCCAAAGTGCCGGGACGTGAACTGGTGAACAAAGATCATCCGCAAGTGATAGAGATTTGGAACATTGTTTTCATGCAATACAACCGCAAGGCGGACGGCTCGTTGGTGCCGCTGGCAAAGAAAGTGATTGACACAGGCATGGGCTTTGAGCGTCTTGTGCGCACTATTCAAGGCAAGACATCTAACTATGACACCGATGTTTTCCAACCTATGCTCCGCCGCATCGGTTCAATCTGTGGCTGTGAGTACGGCAAGGATGAGAAAACCGACATCGCGATGCGTGTTATCGCAGATCATATCCGTACCATCGCATTCGCTATTACCGACGGACAACTGCCGTCCAACGAGAAAGCGGGTTACGTCATCCGTCGCATCTTGCGCCGCGCCGTGCGTTATGGCTATACGTTCCTCAACATGCGTTCGGCATTCCTTTATCAACTGGTGCCGCAACTGATGGAAGATCTCGGCGAGGCTTATCCTGAACTCATCAAACAGGAGTCGCAGATCACGCCGGTCATCAAGTCCGAAGAAGAAGCTTTCCTGCGGACGTTGGACAAAGGAATCACATTGCTCGACAAACTGATGGCTGATGCGAAGAAAGCAGGAGAGACGGAGATTCGCGGCGTTGATGTGTTCACGCTCAAAGATACCTATGGTTTCCCGCTTGATCTCACGGAACTGATCCTTCGCGAGAACGGCTTCACGACCAACGAAGAGGAATATAACAAAGCGCTTGAACATCAGAAGTCGATGGGACGTGAGGCTAACAAACAAGACCTCGGTGACTGGACTGTTCTCCGCGAAGGAGAGACTGAGTTCGTGGGATACGATGAACTGAGTTGTGAGACGCATATCCTGCGTTATCGCATGGTCAGCCAAAAGGGCAAGAGTTTCTACCAGGTAGTGCTCAGCAAGACGCCTTTCTATGCTGAAATGGGTGGCGAGGTTGGCGATACGGGAATGCTCGGAAACGTGCGCGTAATTGATTGTAAACGTGAGAATAACTTGCCTGTTCACATAATGACGGAACTGCCGAAAGAACTGGACAAAACACTTACGGCAACTGTTGATGCTGAGCGTCGTCAGGCAATCGCTTGCAACCACTCGGCGACACATATCCTGCATTATGCGCTGCGCGAAGTGCTCGGCAAACATGTGGAGCAGAAGGGTAGTCTCGTGACGCCCGAGAGCCTGCGCTTCGACTTCAGCCATTTCCAGAAAGTGACACCCGAAGAGTTGCGCAAAGTGGAGATTCTCGCCAACGCACTCATCCGTCAGGATATACATCTCGAGGAAAGCCGTCATACACCTATAGCCGAAGCTAAGGCGATGGGTGCTATGGCTTTGTTCGGCGAGAAATATGGCGACGATGTGCGAGTCATCAAATACGGTCCGTCGGTAGAACTCTGTGGCGGCTGTCACGTTAGTTCAACCGGTCGTATCGGCTGTGTGCGCATACTCATGGAGACCAGTATCGCTGCCGGTGTACGGCGTATAGAAGCCGTGACCAGCGCAAAAGCCGACCAACTGTACTATGGTATGCAGGATATACTCAACCATCTGCGTGACATTTTCCATAATGCTCCCGATTTGGAGGGCGCTATTCTGAAACAGATAGAGGAAAATACCGGTTTGAAAAAACGTATCGATCAGTATGTGGCGGAGAAAATCGAAATGTTCCGCGATCGTATTGTCGCCTCGGCCGAAGACTTTGGAGATATCAAGTTAGTACGCCTGCAGGGAGAGCAAGACCCGGAGATGATTCGTGGCGTGATGCCGCTACTGCGCGGTAAGTTCACGGATCTTAAGTTCGCAGTCATTGCTGCTACGCAGTGGGAGAATAAACCCACCATTGCCGTCTTCCTTTCTCAGCCGCTGGTGGACGGCGGACTGAATGCCGGTGCGATGATCAAGTCGGCAGCGAAACATATCCAAGGCGGTGGAGGCGGACAACCTTGGTTCGCTACTGCCGGAGGACGCGACGTCAACGGACTCAACGCTGCTATGGACGAACTCCTCGCTGCTATTAGGTGAGCAAATCAGACTAGCGAGACACTAGCGACAGAGAATCGAATCGAGACAAACAAGAGAGTTTATGCGACTACCTACCAGTTATTTGCCGGAAAAAATTCGTAGTGCTGTCCGCTTTGCGGTAATCGGCACAACGGGTATGTTCGTTCAAACGTGGTTCTTCATGGCGGCTTTGCTTTTCCTTAATCAACCGGAGAAGGGGCATCCGCATTATTATGTGGCATTTACCATCGGCTATATTTTGGAGATGATTCCCAATTATTTCTTCTCCAACTGGTATACTTTTGGAACCAAGCCGAATCTCAAAAATGCTGGAGGATTCCTTTTGGCGCGTGCCATCAATATGGCCATACAACTCGGTCTGTTGCCATTGGCGCTTATCTGGTTCTCTAATTGGCGAGACGACTTCATTAGTTTCATCGTGATCTTTATCGGTGGCTGTATCAACTACCTCGTATGTCTCTTGTTTTTCAAAAAGAAAGAATCTTAAATAGCTATAATCATGAAAATCTACAGAGCAAACATTTTGTTTACCCCTAAGCCCGACGCTTTCACGGTTTTGGAGCGTGGATATGTGGTAGTGGGTGATGACGGAAATGTGATCAACACGTTCCAACAACTGCCGGCAGAGTATGCCAAAGAACCTGTCATCGATTTCGGCAACCAGTTGTTGATGCCTGCGATGAATGACCTCCATGTTCATGCGCCGCAGTATCGAAACCTCGGCATTGCCATGGATATGGAACTCCTTCCGTGGCTCAATACTTATACTTTCCCCGAGGAATCGAAGTACAAAGATATCAAGTACGCCGAGCGTATGTACCGTCGTTTTGTGAAAGACCTCTGGAAACTCGGAACGATGCGTGCCGCTATCTTTGCTACTATCCATCCGGCTGCAACCTGCCTCTTGGCGGATCTTCTGAATGAAGCCGGTATGGGTGGTATGATCGGACTTGTCGGCATGGATCGTAACGGTCCTGCTACGCTTTCTAACACCGTAGAAGAAGCCGTTGAGGGCACGCGTCGAGTTATGGAGCACACCAAAGATATGCCGCTTATTTCTGCTATTGTCACACCGCGATTTGTGCCGTCTTGCACGCCGCGTATGATGACTGCACTCGGACTGCTGGCAAATGAATATAACTTGCCTGTACAATCGCATCTCTCTGAGAATCAATCGGAGATAGCATGGGTCGCAGAACTTGAACCCGAGGCTACTTGCTATGGCGATGCGTATCGTAGGTATGGCATGTTCGGTCAAACGCCGACACTTATGGCACATTGCTGTTATACCGAAGGCGAAGAGTTTGAACTCATGCGCAAGAATCACGTGTTCGCAGTTCATTGTCCGACTTCTAACTGTAACCTCGGCTCAGGCATCGCGCCTATACGGCGATTCCTCGACGCGGGTATTCCTGTCGCACTCGGCTCGGATGTTTCCGGAGGTAGCGGATTCTCTATCTTCCGTGTTGTGCATTACACCTTGCAGATGGCAAAGATGCAATGGGTACGTACGGAGCATAAAGACCGTTTCCTCAGCCTCGCAGAGGCTTTCTGGCTTGCTACAAAGTCCGGAGGTTCGTTCTTTGGAAAGGTCGGTTCTTTTGAACCTGGATATGCGTTTGATGCGCTTGTCGTTGATGATAGCGACCTCAATTTTGATAACTATACCATTCAGCATCGTCTTGAGCGGTATATTTACCTCGGTGATGATCGACAACTGACCCATCGTTTCTGCCAGGGACGTGAAATTGACGCTCCGAAAATATGAGGAAGGATTGCCGTTAATCGACTATTTGGCGATTGAGCAGGAATTGGTGAAGAATGTCAAAGAGCCAACGCTCTTCACGTGGGTTGTACCGCCGACGGTTATCTACGGACGCCATCAGAGCGCTGAGGCGGAAGTGAACGAAACTTATTGCCGCGAAAACGGCATCGCTGTCGTGCAGCGCAAGAGTGGAGGAGGATGTGTGTATGCCGACGAGGGCAATCTTATGATCTCGTATGTCACACCTGACACTCACAGCCAAGAGGTTTTTGAGCAGTTTATGACAATGCTCGCAAGTGCTTTACGGGCACTCGGTTATGATGCCGTCACTACTGCTCATAATGATGTACTTGTTCACGAACGCAAGGTCGCTGGCACTGCATGTTATACTACGCCGACGGGCACGGTTGTACATGCTTGCATGCTTTATGTTGTCAATCTGCAGCATTTGCAAGAAGCCATCACGCCTTCTGCGGATAAGTTGGCAAAGCATGGCGTTGCATCGGTACGGCAAAGGGTAATGAATCTCAAGGAAGTGAAAGATCTGGGTGCTATGCCGGAGTTCCGCCAACTCATTGAAAATAAAATGCAAATAAATAACAATAGATAATATGGAAATTAGTTTACGCGCACAGACAATGCCGGAGAGCCCGATTCGTAAGTTGGCAAAGTATGCTGACGAAGCGAAGTTGGCAGGCATTCATGTTTATCATCTGAATATCGGTCAGCCGGACATCAAGACTCCGCCTCAGGCCTTGGAAGCGGTTAAGGACTTCAAAACGGAGATTTTGGAGTACTCTCCTTCGCAAGGATTGAAATCGCTGCGAACGAAGATGGTGAGTTATTATGCGAACTACGGCATCGACTTGTCTCCGGATGAGATTATCATCACAGCGGGTGGTTCAGAGGCTATCATGTTCGCATACATGAGTTGTCTGAACCCGGGTGACGAGATCATTGTTACAGATCCGAGTTATGCCAATTATATGGCGTTTGCCATTTCTGCGGGCGCAGTGGTAAAGAGTGTGAAGACGGACATCAAGAACGGCTTTAAATTACCGCCGGTGGAGGAGTTTGAAAAGCAGATAACGCCGAAGACGCGTGCGATTCTCATCTGTAACCCCAACAACCCGACGGGTTACCTATACACCAAGCAAGAGATGCGCCAAATACGTGATTTGGTAAAGAAATACAACCTGTACCTCATCTCTGATGAGGTGTACCGCGAGTTCATCTACACCAAATCGCCTTATATCTCTGCTTGCCACCTGGAAGGCATTGAGCAGAACGTGATACTGGTGGATAGTGTTTCCAAGCGTTACTCCGAGTGCGGTATTCGTATCGGCGCACTCATCACGAAGAACAAAGAGGTGCGTGATGCCGTGATGAAGTTCTGTCAGGCACGTCTCAGCCCGCCTTTGTTTGGACAAGTGGTGGCAGAGGCTTCACTCTCGACCCCTGAAGAATATATGCAGGAAGTGTATGACGAGTATCTTGGCCGTCGTAATTACCTCATCGACCAACTCAATCAGATTCCGGGCGTCTTTGCTCCCGCACCAACAGGCGCATTCTACGTTATGGTAGAACTTCCGGTTGATGACTCTGAGAAATTCTGTAAGTGGTGTCTGACGGACTTCTCCTATGAAGGCGCAACAATAATGATGGCACCCGGTACGGGTTTCTATACCCATCCCGAGGACGGTCGTCACCAAGTGCGCATGGCGTATATCCTCAACAAAGAAGACCTTGGCAAAGCAATGGTTGTTTTGCGCAAGGCACTTGAGGCGTATAACGGCCAAGAAGTCAAATAATTATTGAAAGAAAGAGAAATGGACGCTGCCGTATGTGCGCGTCTCTATATGCCGCGGATGGCTGGTAAAATCGGTATCTTTGCCGTGCTCAATAACCAGCCAGCCGTTTTCTTTTAGGATGTCGCGTCCCAAGATAAACTCCGGCAGCAGTGGTAGTTCTTCCAGTGCATAAGGTGGGTCGGCGAAAATTAGGTCATATTTAGTATGGCAAGCATTGAGAAACTTGAAGACGTCCCCTCGTATGACACTGAGATTATGAATGTCGAGTTGGCGGCAACAAGTTATAATCCAGTTTTGCTGTACATGTGCTATCTCCACGGCAGTCACAGATCGTGCGCCGCGACTGACGCACTCGATGCCAATGCCACCTGTGCCGGCAAACAGATCCAGCATGTCTATGCCCTCAAAATCCATGCGATTATTAAGGAGATTGAACAAACTCTCCTTCGCGAAGTCGGTGGTTGGCCTCGCGGTGATATTTTTAGGGGGCGACAATCGCCGCCCCCCATATGTCCCACTAATTATTCGCATTACTCCCAGTTTCCCGCGTTGTTGTTCGGCGAGTAGATATCACCCACCTTCAAACCTGCGTAGTGCTCGAGTTTTTGCTCGCGGTCCACAAGGTTCACCAACTCCTGTTTGTTCAGGTCGCCGAGGTAACTCTCAAATGGTGCGCGCGCTTCAAACAGCGGTACGCGGATACCTTGACTTGTCTTGTAGTCGTTGTTTACTTCCAGCTCGAACTGCAAGTTATCGCTATGCGGGATACGGGTAATTTCATCGATGTTCTCCACCGTATATTTGCCTTTGTAGAGTGACTCCAGCATGTCCAACTGAATCGTATCACGACGGAAACCTTGCAACTCGTTCTTCTTTACCTCCGGGTCGTTCTCCCAGATATAGGTATAGAGTTCTTCGTCGCTATCAAACTTATTCTTTCTGAGCGCTTTCTTCTTTGCCTCATTGATGATCTTGAGCGCTTTCGGCTCTGTCAGGCCGGCCTCTAACTGTTTGTCAGTCAGGCTTCCTTCCTTCATCAACTCTTTCTTCGGGGAGGTCTTGAGGAACGTCAGAAGCGTGTCATAACTTGCTGTGAAGTTACCTTTCTGGTGATGATACTCCACCTCTGCCGTACGCAAATCTATCAAACGATTGATGACATCGCCCTCGCGTTCAACGCGTGTTTGCTCAAACTTGATAGGAGTGGTAACGCTCCTTACGCAGAAGATAGCCATTACGACTGCAGCCACGACGAGCGCACAAATTACAATAAGTCTTGATGCTTTCATTATAGGTTAAAATTAAATAGTTTTCAAAAAATCGCTGCAAAGGTACGAAATTATTTTGATATATGCAAATTTTTTTGTAACTTTGCCGCGATTTTTGAATATAGAGGTATGGAAGACAGCAATAAAGTCCTCTTTTCGATACTCAATGAGCGTTTGGAACTGCTCCGTAAACTGGATGCAGAGGGTGACTCCGAACAGCGGCGTCACATTGCCCGTGAGACTCAAACGCTGCATGCGCCTATGGCGCATAGGCTCGGTTTGTATCAAATCAAAACCGAGATGGAGGACTTGGCACTCAAATTCCTGGACTACGATACCTATAAGTATATCGCGCGCGAACTGAATGCCAAAAAGGCGGAGCGCGAGGCATATATTGCTTCGTTCATTGCGCCGTTGGAGGCTAAACTGAAGGCGGAGGGCTTTACTTTTACCATCAAAGGCCGGCCAAAGTCCATTCACTCCATCTACCATAAAATGCAAGCGCAGCATTGCGACATCGATAAGATATACGACTTGTTTGCTATCCGTATTATTCTTGATTCTCCGTTAGAGCGTGAGAAGTCGGATTGTTGGCAAGTATACTCGCTGATTACCGATGTCTTCACCCCGAATCCCAAGCGTCTGCGTGACTGGTTGTCCGTGCCCAAAGAGAACGGCTATGAATCGCTGCACACAACGGTTCTTGGCCCGGAGAAACGATGGGTAGAGGTGCAGATTCGTACGCGGCGTATGGATGAAGTGGCGGAGCAAGGTGTTGCCGCGCACTGGTCATACAAAGGCGTCAAAGGTTCTATCGTGCAGAAGTCTGGCGATGTGTATGTCTTTACGCCGACGGGCGACTTGCGCCGACTGCCCGAAGGAGCGACGGTGCTGGACTTCGCGTATTCCATTCACAGCGAAGTGGGCGCACATTGTGTGGGCGGTACAATACGAAATCAGAACGTCTCAATACGGCAGAAACTGCAGAATGGCGACCAAGTATCCGTACTCACTTCGCCAAACCAGCACCCGAATGCCGACTGGCTGAACTTCGTGGCTTCCACCAAAGCAAAGAACAAAATTCGCCAGGCGCTTAAAGAAATAGAGTATAAGTCTGCAGCGGAAGGCAAGGAGATTATCGAGCGGAAGTTCAAGAACTGGAAACTGGATTACACGGAGGGTGACATCACGCATATGGCCATTAAGTTGGGCTACAAAGCGGTGTCAGATATGTATCAGTCTGTGGCGACGGGTAAAGAGGACGTGCAGCGACTCCGCGATGTATTGCTAGAGCAACCGGAGGAGAACACCGCGCCGCGCGAGCATATAGAGTATGTGGATAAGTCCGAATTTAAGGGCCTGGCGATAGAGGTGGATATGAACGTGAAGAACGTTGATTTTAATCTCTCGAAATGCTGTAACCCGCAGCCGGGCGATCCTATCTTTGCTTTCGTTTCTGTGCTCAAAGGAATTCGCATCCACCGTTGCGATTGCCCCAACGCCGATGATATACGAGAACGCTATCCTTATCGTGTCTTGCCTGCCCGCTGGGCTAAGAAATCATGAGTGACTATCCGAGCATAGTATTGGAGCAGGCGGTGAACCAAATGGCCTCGCTGCCGGGAGTAGGGCGGAGAACAGCTTTGCGACTCGTTCTCCATCTGTTACGGCAGTCGGACGCAGATGTCGAAGCTTTCTCGGGCGCTTTTACGAGGCTCAAGAAAGATGTAGTCTATTGTCGCGAGTGCCATAATATATCCGACTCGGAGATCTGTCCTATCTGCGCTTCCCCGCGCCGTGACCACGCAACGATTTGTGTCGTGGAGAACGTACAAGACGTGATGTCAATAGAGAATACCGGCCAATACAACGGCGTTTATCATGTGCTCGGAGGTATCATCTCGCCGATGGAAGGTATCGGACCAAAAGATATAGAGATTGATTCGCTTATCGAGCGCGTGGCGAAAGGCGGAATTGATGAGATTATCCTCGCGTTGCCCACTACGATGGAAGGCGATACTACGAACTTTTATATCTACCGTCGCCTGCAAAATGCCGAACTTGCTGAGATGCCCAAACTATCGCAGATAGCGCGTGGCGTGGCGGTAGGTAACCAACTTGAATATACCGATGAGATAACACTCGGACGCTCAATAGTTAACCGAATAGAATTTAAAGGATAATGGAGAAAATCGTTAGACAACTCAACTGGATTTATTACAGCCAGATGGTCATCGCGCTTATTGTGCTGACTGCCATGTATTACGCCTTTTCCAAAGCACTGTACGAGCCCCTGGATACGATGTCCTCGCTCGGCCAGGCTGTGCAATATATCGTCATCATTGACGCTTTAATTACCATTCCGCTGGGACTTTATCTGATTAAATGGTTCAAACCGCAGACTTCGGAGAAATACTTCAAACTCGCTGCCGCACGCATCCTGCTTGTCAGTAATACCATGCCGATCGGTATCTTTGCTTTCTATTGGATGGGCGGCTATAAATCCATGTTATGGGTGGCGGCGATTGCTGCCATCGCGTGGTATTTTACCAAGCCTACACTCGGCAAAGCCGAGGCGGAAATGACACCCAAAGATCCTAACGAAGAAACATATTAATTATGATAATTGCTTGTGATTTTGACGGGACAATCGTTACCCATGAGTACCCGAAAATTGGCAAACCCATTCCTTTTGCCATTCAGACTTTGAAGAAACTGCAGGACGAGGACCATCACCAGATCATCCTTTGGACCGTGCGGGAGGGCAAACTGCTGCAGGAAGCGTTGGATTATTGCAAGTCCAAAGGTCTGGAGTTCTATGCCGTCAATAGTAATTATCCGGAGGAAGAACCGGAGCATGGCACGGCGCGCAAACTGGTGGCGGACCTCTGGATCGATGATCGTAACCTCGGCGGACTGCCGGATTGGGGAGTCATCTATAATATGATTCACACCGGTCATGCTTGGGAACCCGCGCCGCAAGGTAACATGGAAGACCTCAGCAAAAAGAAGAAAGGTTTCTTTGAGCGTTTGTTCGACTAATTAGTCCAAATCAGACTGGCGAGACAGAATCGAGAGACTATCGGAACGAGGTTTTAAGCGTACTGTGTAATGGTAAAACTAAGGAAAATAGAACCCAACGACCTTCCGTTTTTGTACCAATGGGAGAACGATGCTACGGTATGGGCGGATGGAGCAAACCATAATCCGCTCTCACAGCAGGACTTGCGGGACTATATCGCTTCCACTTCCGGCGATATCTACGCTGACGGACAACTGCGGCTGATTATTGAAGATGAGGCAACCATGGGTTGTATCGACCTCTTTGACTTTGATCCGCGCAATCGCCGCGCCGCCATAGGAATGTACATCGCGCCGGAGTATCGCGGTAAAGGTTTCGGACGGCAAGCGCTCAAACAACTTGAAGAATACGCATTCGGTCATCTGAACCTCCGCGTTTTGTATGCCGTTATTGCAACAAACAACACAGCCTGCTCTGCGCTTTATCGCTCCGCCGGCTACAATCCTTCTTCCCCTCTTCCCGCTTGGACGCTCGAATCCGATGCGGTTATATGGGTAAAACAAAATAGTAAATAATAAGTACAATATATGAGCAAAAAAGAAATTCAATTCAGTTTGGTGTACCGCGACATGTGGCAGAGTAGCGGCAAGTATGTGCCGCGAAAAGATCAGTTGGCACGCGTGGCGCCGGTCATCATCGATATGGGGTGCTTTGACCGTGTGGAGACGAACGGCGGTGCGAGTGAACAGGTGAACCTGCTGTACGGAGAGAACCCGAACCAAGCGGTGCGTACGTTCACGAAACCGTTCAACGAAGCGGGCATTAAAACCCATATGTTGGACCGCGGTTTGAATGCGTTACGCATGAACCCTGTGCCGGCGGATGTGCGGAAATTGATGTATAAGGTAAAGCATGCGCAGGGCGTAGATATCACACGTATCTTCTGTGGTTTGAACGACCCGCGTAATATCATCCCTTCCATCAAATGGGCGAAAGCTGCAGGCATGACTGCGCAAGCGACGATGTGTATGACGTATTCGCCGGTTCATACCGTAGAGTATTATGTCAACCTCGCCGAAGAACTGATTGCTAACGGCGCGCAGGAGATCTGTCTGAAAGACATGGCAGGTATCGGTCGCCCGACGATGCTCGGAGCAATAGTAGCGGCCATCAAAGCCAAACATCCGGATATCATCATTCAGTACCACGGTCACACAGGACCGGGCTTCAGCGTAGCTTCGATGCTCGAGGTGGCGAAAGCAGGTGGTGATGTGCTTGACGTGGCGATTGAACCACTCTCTTGGGGAATGGTTCATCCGGATGTCATTACCATTCAGGCGATGTTGCGCGAGGCGGGATTCCTCGTCAAAGATATCAACATGAAAGCCTACATGGAGGCGCGTAACTTGACGCAGGAGTTCATCGATGATTTCCTCGGTTATTGGATTGACCCGCGTAATAGTAGGATGACTTCATTGCTCGTAGGCTGCGGTCTGCCCGGAGGAATGATGGGAAGCCTTATGGCCGATCTCAAAGGCTTGCACGCAGCTATCAACGCGAACTTGGAGAAACGCGGAGAGAAGAAGTTAAGCGAAGACGAACTGCTCGTTGAGTTGTTCCAAGAAGTGCAACGCGTTTGGCCGATGCTCGGCACGCCGTGTCTCGTCACACCGTTCAGTCAGTACGTTAAGAATGCCGCGTTGATGAATATCTTCAGTCGCTCGATGGGCGAGAAACCGTTCACGCGCATGGATCCAGCGATGTGGGGAATGATACTCGGTAAGAGCGGCAAATTGCCCGGAAAACTGGCGCCGGAGATTATCGAACTCGCTAAAGAAAAAGGACTTGAGTTCTATACTGATGATCCGCAGAAACTTTATCCGGATGTACTGCCGCAGTACATCCAAGAGATGAAACAACTCGGCTGGGATAGGGGACAAGACGATGAGGAACTGTTTGAGTTCGCTATGCATGACAAGCAGTATCGCGAGTATAAGAGCGGTTTGGCGAAAGAACAGTTTAATAAGGAACTCGCACAAAAGCGCGGAATAGTAACTGCGAGCCAAGAACCAAAAGCCAATAATCAAGATGAACTCGCAGCAGTGGCGATGGCGCTTTATATGGCGGGAAAGAAACCGAAAGAGGGTATCATCGCCTTGCCGCGCATCAAATCAACAGCTTGGAATCATAAACATTTTACACTTAAATAATCATGAAGAAGTTTAATTTCAATGCGGGTCCGAGTATTCTCCCGCAAGAAGTAATCAAACAAACGGCTGAGGCCGTCATCGATTTTCAGGGTGAGGGACTTTCGGTATTGGAGATCTCGCATCGTGCGAAGTATTTCCAACCGATCATGGACGAGGCCGAAGCGCTGGTAAAAGAATTGTTGAATGTGCCGGAAGGCTATCGTGTACTGTTCCTCGGAGGCGGTGCTTCGCTCCAGTTCTGCATGGTGCCATTCAACATGCTCGAGAAAAAAGCAGCATACCTGAATACCGGTGTTTGGAGTAAGAAAGCGCTCAAAGAAGCAAAAGGTTTCGGCGAGGCAGTGGAAGTAGCTGCAAGTACCGATTCCATTCCTACGGATTATGAGATTCCTCAGGATGCGGATTATTTCCACATCACAACGAACAACACCATCTTTGGAACGGAGATCAACGATGACAAGTTAAAAGAGATATACCGCAAAAAAGGCAATGTGCCATTAGTGGCAGATATGTCTTCTGACATCCTCAGTCGTCCGATTGACGTGAGCCAATACGACATCATCTATGGCGGTGCGCAGAAGAACCTCGCGCCGGCAGGTGTTACTTTTGTTATCATCAAAGAAAGTTGCCTTGGTCGTGTGAGCCGTTATATTCCGACAATGCTGAACTATCAGACGCATATCGATGGCGGTTCGATGTTCAATACTCCTCCTGTACTGCCCGTTTATACAGCAGTGCTGACGCTCCGCTGGCTCAAAGCAAATGGCGGTGTGAAGTGGATTGAGGCACGCAACAAAGCGAAAGCGGAATTACTGTACAATTGTTTGGATAACTCGAAGCTGTTCACTCCGACAATCTTGAAGAAAGAGGACCGCAGTCGTATGAATATCTGCTTCGTGCTCAAACCGGGCTTTGAGGATTTGCAAGATGACTTCTTTAAGTTTGCTACCGAGCGGGGCATGGTAGGTATCAAGGGACACCGTCTTGTTGGCGGTTTCCGCGCTTCCTGCTACAATGCGATGGACCTCGAAGGCGTTCAGGCACTTGTGGATTGTATTAAGGACTACGAAAAACTTCACTAAAATGAAAGTATTAGTTGCAACAGAGAAACCCTTTGCGAAAGTGGCCGTGGACGGCATTCGTGAAGTGGTAGAGGGCGCAGGATATGAATTGGCGCTGCTCGAGAAATATACGGATAAAGCCCAACTCTTGGAAGCTGTGGCAGATGCCGAAGCACTCATCATCCGTTCGGACATTGTCGATGCCGCAGTGCTCGATGTCGCCAAGAAACTGAAGATCGTCGTGCGTGCCGGCGCAGGTTACGATAATATTGACCTCGATGCCGCTACATCACATGGCGTAGTGGCAATGAATACTCCGGGACAAAACAGCAATGCAGTGGCGGAGTTGGCTCTCGGACTGATGGTCTATGCCGTTCGTAATTTGTATAATGGTACTTCTGGCACCGAGCTGAAAGGCAAAAAACTCGGTATTCACGCCTTCGGAAATGTAGGTCGTAATGTGGCTCGTATTGCGCAAGGCTTCGGAATGGAAGTCTTTGCATACGATGCTTACTGTCCGGATGACGCGATGATTGCCGCTAACGTGCAACCTGTTCATAGCGCGGAGGAATTGTATAAGACTTGCGATATCGTTAGCCTGCATATCCCGGCTACGGCAGAAACGAAGAATAGCATCAACCATGACCTTGTGAACTTGATGCCGAAAGGCGGCGTGTTGGTAAATACGGCGCGTAAGGAAGTTATCAATGAGGAGGAACTGATTGCATTGATGCAGGAACGTCCGGACTTGAAGTACATGACGGATATTATGCCCGCTGCTGATGCGAAATTCCGTACACTCTTTGAAGGTCGTTATTTTGCGACCCCGAAGAAAATGGGCGCACAGACAGCTGAAGCAAACATCAACGCAGGTATCGCGGCAGCAAAACAGATAGTGGACTTTATCGAAAACGGCAATACACGCTTCCAAGTGAATAAATGATTCAACGCTTTATTCATATAAGCCTATTGACCATCGCCCTTCTTCCGTTGTCCTTGCGGGCAGCGGACGTGGAATGCGTAGGTACGGCGACGCAAGTTGTTAACGGCAAGGATACTACATTTGTCTTTAAGGACGAGATCCATCTGCGCTCAACTATCGGCGCAGTGGATTGGTATGCCGCAGATGGTTCGGTGTACGCCTCCGGTGTAGAGGAAATTTATCCGGACGAAGGGTGTTATAGCGTGAATGGCAGTTCGTTTTGTGTGCAACTCTATGCGGGTATTGCTGATTTGGACTTCACGATAGAACCGACGTGCGAGAGTACGTTGTTGCACGTAACAGGAGATATCGCCTCGCGCTTACACACGTATTCCCTATCTTATAATGCACTTGCATGGAATACTGAGGCTTGGGTGGACTCTGCGGCACAACAAGAGGGTAAGTTGACCTCAACGATTGTGTTACCGGCGCTATACGGACCAACGCCTGTCACGCTTTGTTATGATGCAGAGGTGCGGACGAAGTTAGGCTTGGACTCTGCGTGCGTAACGGTGGACTTTAAAGAAGATGAGGTTATAGCGGTCAAACATGAGATGACGAGTCTGGCTACTGCGCGTGGGACGGAAGGAGAAAAAAGTAATGAACGCAATCGACCGACATCGCAGATGCTAATCACTTCGTCGGAGTACAGCGGTCCGTTGGAGGTGGCATTTTATAGCAACCCGACGCCTGGTGCACTGTTCTATCGATGGGATATTTATAAGGCGGCCGACCGCATCGTCACGCGTTTTGACAAGGATATTCGTTATACGTTCTATGAACCGGGATCTTACAGAATCGTCTGTTCCGTAAATAACGCTACCTGTAAGTCCGATTCATCGGAGATGACGGTCGCTGTGGCGGAGTCGTATCTTGCTGTGCCTAACGTGTTCACGCCTAACGGTGACGGAAGGAATGATGAGTTCCGCGTGGCATACAGATCGTTGAGAGAGTTCCATTGCTGGGTTTACAACCGTTGGGGACATTTGGTGTACGAATGGACCGATCCGGCAAAAGGATGGGATGGGACCATCAATGGTCGACCGGCTGCTGAAGGCGCATATTTCTACGTTATTCGGGCATTGGGGACAGATGCAGCCAAAAATGCATCTTATACCATGAAAGCCGTTTATAAAAAGAAAAAAGCAAATGCCGATGATGCTGTTATCGGTGTATATCAACTCTCTGGAGATATTAACTTGTTAAGAGGAAAATAATAATGAGAAAAACAATTATGACTATGGCTTTAGTCGCAACCGTATTGGCAGCCACGGCTGCTACGAGTCCGTTCTTTGAATACAAGAAGTGGAAAACGCCGCATGGCACGTATCCGTTCAATGAGATCCATGCCGAGCATTATATGCCGGCTTTTGAGGAAGCGATGAAACAAGGCTTGCAGGAGATTGATGATATAGCTAACAATCCTGAAACTCCTACGTTTGCCAATACGATTGAGGCATACGAAGCCTCCGGCGAGTTGCTGTCGATTGTGGCAGGTTGTTTCTTCAATCTGACGAACGCAGAAACGAACGATACGTTGCAGCAGATAGAAATGGAGTTGAGTCCGAAACTCTCGGAATATTCTTCAACGATTCGTCTGAATGAGAAGCTTTTCCAACGTATCAAGGCCGTTTATGAGCAACGCGATAAGTTAAAGCTGAATAAAGCGCAGTATAAGTTGCTGGAGGATATATACGAGTCGTTTGCCAACAATGGTGCAAACCTTAGTCCGGAAGACAAGCAAACCTATCGTGAATTGACGGCTAACTTGAGTAAACTGACACTCCAATACGGTCAGAACGTGCTGAAGGCAACCAACGCATGGTCGATGTTGCTGACGGATGAGGCATTATTGGCGGGGTTGAACGATGATACGAAGAGTGTGTTGCGTACCAATGCGGAGAAAAAAGGCTTGGACGGATGGTTGCTCAACCTCAAACCGACCACCACTATTCCCGTGATGCAGGATCTGGACAACCGCGATATTCGTCGTGAATTGTATATGGCGTCTGCTTCCAAGTGCGTAGGGGGTGAGTTTGACAACACAGGCATCATCGTCGAGATCGTAAATACGCGTTTGGCTTTGGCGCAGTTGTTCGGAAAGAAAACTTATGCCGATAAATCGCTCTACAAGACGATGGCAGAGACGCCGGAGAATGTATATAAACTGCTGGATGAATTGCGCGACGCATATATGCCGGCAGCACTCGCTGAGGTGCAAGAAGTGGAGGATTATGCTCACGCGCACGGTTTCTATGCAGCGCATATTGAGCCTTGGGATTTCAGTTATTATAGCAAAAAACTCAAAAAGGAGAAATACGATATCTCGGACGATGACTTGAAGCCTTATTTCGAGTTGGAGAGTGTAAAGAAAGGAGTATTCGATCTGGCGAACAGACTCTATGGCCTCACATTCAAGGAGAACAAAGATATCCAAGTGTACCACCCGGAAGTAACGGCATATGAAGTGTTTGATGAAAAAGGTAAGTTCCTCGCGGTTTATTATGCAGACTTCCATCCGCGGGACGGTAAGCGCGGCGGAGCATGGATGAATGATTTCCAACCGCAGTTTATCAAGGGCAAAAAAGACCATCGCCCGCACATCGTGAATGTGATGAACTTCACAAGACCTACTGCTGACAAGCCGGCATTGTTCACTTACAACGAAGTACGCACATTTTTGCATGAGTTCGGTCATGCGTTGCATGGCATGTTAACGCGTTGTCAATACTCCGCGCAAAGCGGAACAAACGTGCCGCGTGACTTCGTGGAATTGCCCTCGCAGTTCAATGAGAACTTCATTGACGAAAAGGAGTTCTTGGATACGTTTGCCAAACATTATAAAGACGGCAACTCTCTTCCGCAAGAACTATTGGATAAAATGCATGCCAGCCAGACTTATCATGCGGCATACGGATGTGTGCGTCAATTGAGTTTCGGTTATCTCGATATGGCTTGGCATAGCTTGGAGCAGCCGTTTGAGGTTAATCAGACCATCGGTACCATGGAGTCTGTAACACGGTTCAGTGACAAGGCAATGGAGCAAGTGCAAGTACTGCCGAACGTACCGGGAACGCAGATGTGTTGTTCGTTCACGCATATCTTCTCCGGCGGCTACGCAGCAGGTTATTACAGCTATAAGTGGTCGGAACTGCTGGACGCTGATGCTTTCTCGGTATTCAAAGAGGCACAAAAGAAAAGCGGTACAATTTTTGATAAGAAAGCCGCTAAACGTTTCCGTGAGAATATTTTGGAGAAGGGCGGTACGGAGAAAGCAATGGAACTGTACAAGCGTTTCCGTGGTGGCGAACCGACTATCAATGCGTTGCTTGAACGCGACGGCATCAAGGCTCAAGCCATTCGATAGCGTGTTTGTAAATCTTCTCGAAATCCTGAACGGCTTCGAGCGGAAAACCATATACCAGCGTTTTGTTTTGCCATCCTACGGCTGCCGGACAGCGCATATCCTGATACTCGGCCATGCGAACCGCTCCATCACCGAACGGTTTGATGGCTTCCGGCGTACAGGTGAAGATCTGTTCTTCGTTAGGCTCTAATTGCAGGTGAAAAAGCCTATGGCGCGGCGTTGAGATACGTCCGTTGCGCGTGGCGTGCGGCGCATGGAAAGTGGCATGCAGATGTGTCATCGTCCAAATAGGGTCAATAGCACTGAAGTGGTCGGTGCTTATCAACATCTTGCCGCTTCCGCTTGCCGCATAGTCGGCCAGTGAAGTCTTCAGCGCCTCGCTCAACGGTTGACGGTTACGTCCGCATATAACATCCACAAATGCATACGTGCTGTCTAATTGCACCATGCCCGCTGTCGCACTCACATAACTGATGCGCATCTTACGTAGCACGCGGCCATGTTGTGCCGACCAGTCGTGCGTGTTACCAACCGTTATTTGACCTGCATGGTCTCTATCGCTGGCACCCCAACCGCAGTTGTCATCGTCAATCCATTTATGCGAGCGGGTGTAATCCCATTGTTGCCCGATATAGGCACATGAGATATAGTCTTCGCAGGCATATGAGCCAGGCACAATACCTGCGTATGTGGCATCCGAAAACCATTGCGGTCCGTATGTGTCATTGAATCCGTCAATAATCATCGCCATCGGTGCCTTATCACGCTCGCTCAGATACGCGCTGATAGTTGGAGACGGCAAACTCAAACCTCCGTCATTTCCGGCAATCACATAGTAGTTATATCGAACGCCGGGCTTAACCTCTAACTTCACTTCTGTCTTTTTCTCTACCTGTTGCACATCCCATTCGCCGTCATTCTCTTGCACATACACCAAGTAATACGTCGGCTTGGCGCTCGGCTCGATACTATCTACCGGCATTTTCCATTTGAGCAAACCTTCCTTGTTGATACTTAGTTCTTTAACCGGCAATGGTTGTACAATAGCCGCCTTGCCGTTGATATAACGCAGTATTCCTTTATACACCGCGCGTGAAGCAGCAAAGCGGAACTGAGGATCAAGACCGTATTTCATGTCCGCCATATTTTTATGGCTCAGCACTTCCAGAATAATGCTTGGTACCACAGGCACCCGCGTTTCGCAGTAGTTCGCTTCTTGCAACTGGCGGCGTGTCCAATTGGGTTCAATACGACGCAAGTCGTTGGTCATTTGTGTTTGAATCCAGTCGGCAAGGTTACGGTTCGTCTGCTCGCGGTCGCGTCCGTCACGCAATGTAGTGTTTCCGTCATCGTCTTTCGCCGTGTAGATCACCAGTGTACCGATGGTTGTTGAGTCGTTACCGCTGTCCTGTCCGTCTGTATGCAGTGCGATGCACAGGTCCACTGGAACATCTAATGAGTTCACCCACATAGCACGGCATTTCATGTCGTCTTTGTATTCGTCGCCGTCATATAGATTCCATACATCCTTGCTCACACCCTGCGAAGCTAACCAATAGCGTGCACCTTCTGCCCATTGCGGAAAACCCGAAACGCCAATCTCTTGATGTTCCAATCCTGCTCGGGGCATTAGCACATTGGCCCCTGCATTCTCCAGCATACGTCTTACTAACCGCACATATTCATGGCTATATAGATCCTCCACGGTCGTCCATAACGTTGCCCGCTGCCATATCCACTCGTCACGCGCTTTGTTGTAATACATGCCGTGACTTGGCCACAACACGATATTTCGATCCGTCAAATCGCGGCATTTACCGGTCGGGCACTTCCCGCTTCCTTCTTGTGCACGCGCGCAGTCGGTTATCAGCGTCTCTATATCAACATTGGCGCTGATGATGGTCACCTTTCCGTCCTCGTTGCCTAATGTCCAGCGACTCACTTTGCGTTTCACCTCGGCTATAGAAGCGGGCGTCCAACTCACGTCACGCAGCGTACGGTTGGTTTGCAGCGTCACCTTGTCGCCATCTACACGCATTTGCTTCACACGCACTTTTGGTGACCATATTGTTGAGAAGCCGGTATAAGCCATCAGCGAGTCGCCCAACTGACGCAATGTCAGTTGCGCTTCTGCCGGCATTGCCGCCATGCAAAGTATCGCTATTGCTATCTGCCGAAAACTCTTCATATCAAAATCGAGTGCAAAAATACTGTTTTTTTGCGATATATGCAAATTTTTAACTAAAAATTTCTGCTAAAGGTATTTTGACAAAGTCACGAGATTGCCAAAGAGGATGGGGAAGAGTCAGAATAGCATCATTCCATGTTATTTCCTTCGCTCCATCAAAGGCACGAATTATATCGATGTCAATAGGTCGGTCAGAATAATGATTGTTGTCGGATTTTGCAGTTCGACCAAGAGCTTGTTCAATGGATTGCGTTGCTGTAAGAAATTCCAATGGAGAAAGGAAGGATTCAACGGCACAGCAGAGGTTGCAGAATTCATTGGGCGACTCGAATCCCCAGGGTGCTGAATAATTAAAAGAAGAACAGCGAAGGACATGACCTGTCTGCTGCTCGATATGTTTAATGGCTTCCATAAGCGTTTGCTCACGGTTGCCGAGATTACTTCCCAGAGAAAGATAATAAAGCATGGGTGGCTTTAACCATTTGCGGGTAAACAACAGAAGTTTTGACTACAGGAGAATTGTCGAGCCAATGGAAGGCTTCGTTAGTCTTATCAAGCACAAAGACAACGATAAGTACTAATATTCCATATTTGGCAATGCCGAATAGTCCTCCGAGCAAACGATTTGCCCACCCGAGATGAATGGCGCGCATGAACTTCGTGAGCAGTCGTGCGAGGATAGAGAGCACGATGGCAATGGCGAGAAAGAGTAGAGTATATGCCACCACATCACATACTCCCTGTGGCCAAGCGAATTGCACCAATATCCATTTAGAGAAAGCGGGCGCCCATAGTTTAGCGCCAAGCACTCCGAGAATCACCACCACAATGGCGATGATCTCGGAGATAAGCCCGCGCATCAAGCCTCTTACGAGGCCTACGAGGAGGGGTAGAAGTAAGAGTACGTCTAACCAGTTCATCAATTAGTCTTCCGGTTGGGGTACACCTTTCTTCCACTCTACCGGAATCCAGCGAGGATTAGCATCTTCAGTTTGACACTCCGGGAGAATATAGGACATGTCATTTGGCGTGATGGACCATTCGCCACCATCCGGGTCATAACGTCCATTGTCCATATAATAGCTCAGTATACCTATGATCGAGCCGACATATTTGGCAGCAGGGAGATAGAAGAAGGCATATTTCGCATACTCAGACGTGGAGATGAGCACTTTGTGAGCATCCCCGTCATCCTTCACATAGCGTGATTGCGGATAACCCACGTTACCGGTTGTCGGACCGAATGTGCAGGCATTCTTGTCCAATTCAGGGTTACCGACGGAAGCGGTATCTGAACCGTTATAATGCGTGCATTGCGCTACTTTGCCGTAGTCGTCATATTCGCCTGTAAAATGCACATTCGTAATCTTAACCAGACGTCCATCCGCTTTGCGTGCCCCGAAAATATCTTCGTATTTACTCAGATACTTGGTGTCCAACTCTGCTAGCGTCATCACATCATACACCAGTTTGCTTTGATCTGGCGCACCGATGAGGCGCGTAGCTTTGCGGAAACGTGCCGAAGGAATACGTCCTGGAGCCCATCCCACTTTTTGGTCGGCGCTGGATGCAAAGATATTGTTGTTGTAAGACGGAACACAAAGTTGCGGCTGGTTGGCATAGCGTCCAAGAGCCAGACCGTTACAACGGATGATGATCTCTTGTCCGCGTTGGAACATACCCCCGGCAGAACCCATATCTACAGAGATACGCAGGTTTTGCTGGTCAATATCTGCGCCGGTTGCCCAGTCTTTCGTCTGTTGGATAACCAAGGCTTTGTAGAAGTTGCCTCCGTAATCATCCGTCGTAATACGTCCGCGGATATAGATGCCCGGACCATCGGTTGGCAGGGTATCAATGGCGAATAGATAGGTATCTCCATGATAGATGGCACGGGTACGATATTGACTCTCTTCACTCTCAAAGTTACCCTCTTCGAGTACGCAGTATGTAGCGATGAGGTCATTGATATTATACACGGTGTACTCTCCATTCACGTTCTCCGCTGCCAATTCTCGAGCCAGTTGGTCCTCATTAGCGACAAGAACGTCTTCCGCTTTGAGTTCGCGCGGTTCACAAGAGGTCATAAGTGCAACGACCGGCAATGCCAGCGCGATTGCATATGTATAAATAGACTTTCTCATTGTTGTTAGAATTTATAGGTTAATGTTAAGAAGAAGTTAGTGCCCCAAGCGTAGTAATACTTAGATGGGTATTTCCATGCATTGGCGGTAATAACAGAGTTGCGGTAGTCTGGTTCTCCCTGGCGCACAGCACGCGGCAGACGGGCTTGTTGATAACCACCGGTTTTGAAATGCGTATTGTTTGTCAGGTTAGATATGCTCAGGTTTATCGACAACGATTGACGATTCGGCAGATAAATCAACTTACCGACAGATGCATCAATGATGAAGCGGTTGAGCGGGTTGGTTGCTGCCAAGCTCTCTTGCATCGTCATGATATTGTACGGGTATCGGAGTACAGGAACACCATTGGCATCCAATACGGCGTTCTCATAGGTCGCTTGACCATATGTTGCGCTTGTCGGATCGGTATCCACAATGGCTCTTGCTGCTCTGCCGTCAGTCGTCTCAATCGCATTGGCATACGTATCGCCGAACCAACCGTTAACAGCTGTACCGTCTACACGAGTACCGGTGTACAAACCTTGCATGCGGCGACTCGGAGCAACGGACAGATAGTTCCAGTCATGGTAACTAACCGTGACGTCAGCAAACCACATCTTCGGGTGGAAGAACGAGAGCTTGAGACTGGCGTTCACTTGAGGACCTGTCGAGAGTTTAAGACCTTTCAGAAGCACCTTGTCCACGGTCTCGAAGACGAGAGAATTGGTTACAAGATCTTGAGTCATAGGCATTCCGTTTTCAGCCGAGCTGACAGCCAATGCATCGCTCGTATAACGATAGTCGCCTACGGAAGCAACCGGAGTCAAGGTGAAGTAGTTGCCAAGTTTGAAGGCTGCTGCTACCTCTACGCCCATATAGCGTTTGTCAATACCCGTCATAGCTTGGTTAACAAACGTACGAGCCTCGTCGTCATAGTAGCCGTTCAGTTCGGTTGCTCCCCAACTCTGAGTGAAGAAACCGGTTATACGACCGCGAACAATCGGATAGTTGAACTCGTAAGTCAGGTCTGCGGAAACGAGTTTCTCGCTGGCTGCATAGAAGTCCTTAAGATTCTTCGCATTGTCATGTGTATAAATGGTGCTAACCACTGCATCGTGTACACGCTGCGAGATATATGCATCACGTGCAAACGGAGCACGTGTCTCTGCAATCGCATTCACTTTCAAGTGGTTACGACCGTTGATTTTGTACGTTGCACCTACTTTGAATGCTGGGTCGAGAAAATGGTGAGCATCGCCAACATAGGTTGTGCCTGCTTTGAGTGTACCGTTCGCCTCTGCTGCTTTGATGCGGTCATATGAGTTCTTGCCGTAGTATAACCATGGGTTGGCACCTGTGCGCTCTTCCGCTATCTTGGTCAGATACCACGCACGTCCGTTCAGCATGTTCGTGCTACGTTGCATCGAACTGTAATCAAAGGCGATGGCATAGTACAAATCTACTTCGTTGAAGTTCCATTCGTTCTGGAACCATGCTTTGAAATTACCCATGTTGATGCGGTAGTCATAGCCGAAACGTGTTTTCTTGTCAGCTATGCGCTCGTTGTAGTCAGCGGCGATCTCGTTCTTACGTACGTTGGCGATATCCTCCTGCGTGAAACCGCTATTGGAAGCCAACTCCTTGATATCACGGTCTGCGAAAGCATCGATATCTATCCATTGGTTACCACCAAGCAGGTCGTCAATCGTCTTATAGTGAATACCTTGCGAGAACTTGCCTTCTGCGCCGAGGGTCATCTTCAGATGGTCAAACTGCGTGTTTACATAGTTAAACGATGCGGTTGCTTCCTGGAGATCATTGTGACGACGCTCAATCAGATAACGAGCAGAAGCTGTCGGGTCATTTGCGTTGTTCGCATAGTTGGTTGCATAAATCTTATCCCAGTCAATCTGTGTAGTCTTGTTATCACGCGCTTTCCACAGATCCACAAGTCTGTTGTATGTGTCCTCATCAACAGAAGGACCAACCAGATTGCCGTCGTGACCGATAAAGCCGTCTCCATAACTGTTGCCGTTCAGATCTTCACCAACGAATAAGCCCCACGGATAGTGGTTGCCGTCTGCGTCAAAGAGTTGTCCTGCTGAAGTCTCGTAGTTCGGATTAGCAATCTGACCATCCCATAAGTACGAAGGCAGGTTGCGGAAGTAATCCGGGCGAGGATCGGGAGCATTGAAATAGTTCAGCGCCGAGTTGGAGTACCATGAATAGTGGTAACCCGCAGCTACTTTGAAGTTCTGTTGTTCGTCAATCTTGTATTCGAATGCAGCAATCACGGTCGGGTCAAACGATTTCACGATACGCGAGTTGCGTACTTTGCCGTCCTGGTATCCCCAATACGGGTTGTAGTAAATCGAACCGGTCAAGTCATAAACCTCTTGTGTAACAGCTGCGTTCTGGCCACGCTCTGTCGGTGCACCGAACGTAATCAGTTTGAGATGTGCGTTGTCCCATACGCGCTCTGCCGTCAGGAAATAACCGAGTGAGTAGTACTTGATACCTTCGCCGATGATTCCCTTTTGGTCGATGTATGGTGAGAAGCGGTAAGCCAACTGTGCTGCTACTGCCCATCCGCTCGGCATCAAACCGCTCGAGTAGGTAGCATTCACACGTGCTTTGTAGTTACGGTTTGTTCCCGCTGCACCGATTTTCCAACCTTGTGCATAACGCGTAGCACCCATCAGGTAGTTGGTCGATTGACCTACACCGCCGAACGTGAAGTTGGTCGCCTCGATCGGATTGAGCACCTCTTTGTAGCGGCTTGCGTCATTCAGACCACCCATAGCCGAGTAGTTGAACTGACCGCGTTCCATCGAATTGAAGTGCAGACCCTCGATGTAGTAGTTCTCTACGTTCGATTGGTAACCACGATTTCGGTAACGCGCTGTAGACCAGCCGAATGAGACCGTTTTGTTGAATACGTCGGTCGATGCCGAAGAGGACGATGCCTGAGCTTGAGAACGGCCTTCGTCATCCGTCATCTCTTCCTCCGTCAGGTTCAACAGGATCTCGCTTTCTGTCTGCGAAACGATGTCCGGTTCCAAGAGGATGTCATCCAACTGATTGGATTCATTCTCCTTGAGGTTAATTAACTCGAGTCCCGGGACAAACCCGTCGGCCTCAATCAACACCTCCTCGTCCATCGCTTCCAGGTAGAGCAAAGCAAACTCACCTGCAGCATTGGTCGTCGTAGAGATGTTCTGATTCGCGAGCGTCACTTTGGCACCCACAACGGGTTGTTGGGTGTTGTTGGCAACCACTCGTCCTCTGAGTGATGTCTGCGCCATGGCACTTAGGCCAATCGCCAACACAAACATCAACGATAAGAGTTTTTCTTTCATACGATTGTTTGTTAGTGTTTTTTATGGTTAATACTATTGTTAATTAAAATTCTGCACTTTTAGGAGTACGCGGGAATGGAATCACGTCGCGTATGTTCTGCATGCCGGTCACGAAGAGCATCAATCGCTCAAATCCCAGACCAAAACCTGCATGAGGTGCTGCGCCGAAACGACGGGTATCCAGATACCACCACATATCTTTCATCGGGATATGACGACGTTCAATCTCCTGATTGAGCAACTCCAGACTCTCCTCACGCACGCTACCGCCGATAATCTCACCGATTTGCGGGAATAGAACATCTGTGCCTTGAACCGTCTTGCCATCCTCGTTAATCTTCATGTAGAATGCTTTAATATCTTTCGGATAGTCGGTCATGATAACCGGCTTGCCGAAATGCTCTTCTACCAGATAACGCTCGTGTTCCGAACTCAGGTCATCGCCCCAATTGCACGGGAACTCGAATTTCTTGCCTTTTTTGATAGCCTCTTGCAATATGTTGATACCTTCCGTGTAGGGCAGACGAACGAACTCTGTGTCCACAACGGACTTGAGACGCTCAATCAAACCTTTGTCCACAAACTGATTGAGGAACTCAAGGTCATCCATACAATGATCCAGTGCCCAACGGACGCAGTATTTGATAAAGTCCTCTTCGAGATCCATCAGTTCGTCTTTCTGAATAAATGCCACTTCCGGCTCAATCATCCAGAACTCTGCCAGGTGACGCGGCGTGTTGCTGTTCTCTGCGCGGAATGTAGGACCGAAGGTATATATCTTGCCCAATGCCATTGCGCCTAACTCGCCTTCAAGCTGTCCGCTCACGGTCAAAGCTGCCTGCTTGCCGAAGAAATCATCGCTGTAGTCAATCTGTCCGTTCTCGTCTTTCTTCAGGTTATACAGGTTTTTCGTCGTTACTTGGAACATCTGTCCTGCGCCCTCACAATCGCTTGCGGTAATCAATGGCGTATGGAAATAGAAATAGCCGTGCTCATGGAAATAGGTATGAATTGCCATGGCCATGTGGTGGCGGATACGAAATACGGCACCGAAGGTATTCGTGCGCGGACGCAGATGAGCGACCGTACGCAGGAACTCCATGCTCAATCCTTTCTTTTGCAGTGGATATTTCTCGGGGTCTGCTGTGCCGTAAACCTCGAGGTTCGTTAACTGAATCTCAACGGCTTGGCCGGAACCTTGACTCTCTACCAGAATACCGGTAGCTGAGATACATGAACCGGTCGTGACGGGTTTCAAACGTTCCTCGTCAAACTTCTCCAAATCAACCACAATCTGGATGTTCTTAATCGTGGAGCCGTCATTCAGCGCAATAAACGATATCTGTTTGTTGCCTCGACGGCTACGAACCCATCCGCGAACGTTGATCTCTGCCCCGAAATCGGTGCGTTGGAGTGCGTCTATGATGACTGTTCTTTGCATATATATTTTACTTTCAATATTTAATGTTCAACTAAAATGGAGCCTTGTCGATGTTCTCTCCCAAACTATTGTAGGATGCGGCGATAGACGACATCTGCTGTCCGTCAACCACGGCTCCCATGGTGCTGTTCATGCTCGATTGGATACTTACGCTCTCGCTGCTATCCGGTATCGGCATCGAACTCAACTCGTCTTGGTCAAAAGCTTCATCCTCGTTCTGGAACTTAGCAAACTTGCTGCGGAAACGAAGCCATATACTGTCTGTGGCACCGTTACGGTGCTTGGCTACGATGATCTGTGCCAGTCCGCGCAGGTCACGTCCAGTCTTCTCATCGTTGTACATGTGATAGTATTCCGGTCTGTGAATGAAGCAAACCATGTCGGCATCCTGCTCAATGGCTCCGGATTCGCGCAAGTCACTCAACTGCGGTGTCTTGCCTTCGATACCCGTACGCGCTTCCACACCACGGTTCAACTGCGACAATGCGATAATAGGAATATCCAACTCTTTTGCTAATGCTTTTAGGCTTCGCGAGATGATACTTACCTCCTGCTCACGGCTTCCGAACGACGAACCTTGCGCATTCATCAGCTGCAGGTAATCGATGATAATCAGCTTAATGCCGTGTTCGCGCACTAACTTACGCGCTTTGGATCGCAATTCGAAAACGGACAACGACGGAGTATCATCCAGATAGAGCGGTTTACCCTTCATGATGTTGATCTTCGTATTCAGCCGTTTTGCCTCTTCGTTGCTCATCTTACCCGTCTTGATGCGGTCGCCTTCCAACTCGCAAACATTCATTATCAGACGGTTAATCAACTGCACGTTGCTCATCTCCAGCGAGAATATAGCTACCGGAATGTTGCGATCCACAGCTATGTTCTTTGCCATTGATAGCACAAATGCTGTCTTACCCATTGCAGGGCGGGCGGCAATAATAATCAGGTCCGGTGTCTGCCATCCGGATGTGATCTTATCCAGTGCGGTGAAGCCCGAAGGAATACCGCTAATCGAACCTGTGTTCTTCGCCGCTTTCTCCATGCGTTTGAAGGCCTCTTCGATGACCGGATCTATCTGCGTCACATCGCGTTTCTGCGAGCGTTGAGAGATCTCGAAAATACCGCTCTCCGCCTCTTGCATCAACTCATCTACATCCTGTGTCTCGTCAAATCCCTTCTCCTCTATCTGTGCTGCCAACGCAATCATATCGCGCGCGGTCGCCTTCTTGGCGATGATCTCCGCGTGATAATGCAAGTGAGCTGTGGAAGCTACACGACGCGTTAGATCCGCCAAATACACAGCTCCTCCGGCTTGTTCCAACTTACCCTGTGTACGCAACTTCTCGCCCACCGAGAGGATGTCTACCGGTTGGTCCTTGGACGCTAACTCACGGATAGCCTCAAAGACGATACGGTTCTGGTCTTTATAAAATACCTCCGGTCGCAACAAATCCGCTATCGTTGCATAGGCTTCTTTCTCTATCATCAGCGCACCCAGCACCGAGTCTTCCAACTCCGGTGCCTGAGGTGGTAACTTGCCCATTTCGTTTGCGCCCACTTTGATGATAGTGGTTGTTTGTGTGCGTTTGCGATTATTTTTGTTGGTGTCTGCCATATTCTGTCAGTAAGTTATGCGCAGCTATGAAACTGCTGATCTCGTTGTTGAGCACTTGTCTTTCTGCTACTTCTATCTGGTGCTCCATCTGTTCGTTTTTATAGAATCCGTCTAATAGTGCTTGATTGATAGTCTCGTACATCCAGTATTTGGCTTGTTCTGTGCGATGTGCGTCAAAATAGCCGTTCTGTTTCGTGAAGGCGATATATTCCTCGATGTTCTGCCAAACGTCCATCACACCGCTATGGTCTATCGATGAGCAGCATATGGCTTCGGGTTTCCAACCGGATTCGGATGGAGGAAACAGAGCCAACGCGTTTTTGAAGCTCACACGCGCGGCGCGCGCACGTTCAATATTATTACCGTCACATTTGTTGATAGCTATTCCGTCCGCCATCTCCATGATTCCGCGCTTGATGCCTTGCAACTCGTCTCCGGTACCCGTCACTTGCAGCAACAGGAAATAATCTACCATCGAATGAGCGGCTGTTTCCGACTGACCTACGCCTACCGTCTCCAGCAATACCGTGTCAAATCCTGCAGCCTCGCATAGCACAATTGTCTCTCGTGTCTTACGCGCTACACCGCCTAACGAACCCGCAGACGGACTGGGACGGATAAACGCATTCGATTTGATGGACAGCTCGTTCATACGTGTCTTGTCGCCCAGTATCGAACCCTTGCTGCGTTCGCTCGACGGGTCAATTGCCAGCACAGCCAGTTTCTTGCCCTGCTCACATAGATCGCTGCCAAGCGCCTCGATAAACGTCGATTTGCCGGCACCCGGAACACCCGTGATGCCTACACGAATAGAGTTGCCGGCATAGGGAAGGCATAACTCAATCACCTTCTGCGCTATCGCCTGGTCGGCCAGCAGATTACTCTCCACCAGCGTCACGGCCTGACTCAATATAGTCATGTCGCCACGACGAATGCCCTCGAAATATTCTTCGGGACTCAATACCGTCTTCTTGCGGCGGAAAGTAGAGTAGGGATTCACGCTCGGCAGGTTCTCTACACCCGCGTTTACCGTCAATCCCTTGTATTCTGCACTATTTTCGGGATGGTCAATCATTCAACCACGAACGCGATTTTTACTTTCTTTATCGATTGTTTGAAATCGTTGCTAATCACTACCACTTCGCGATTGTATGTGCCCGGTTGCAACCCTTTGGCGTTGATCTCCAGTGCAATAGCACCTTTCTTGCCCGACTTGATAGCCTTGCATGGTTTGATCACAATCGCTTTCTCCGTCGAATAAACGCGGCGGATCTCAAGCGGGTTAACGCCCGAGTTCTTCAACTCAAACTTACCTTTCAGCACTTTGCCTGCTGCTACCTTGCCAAGGTTAACCGTTGCTGGCGCTTCAATAATCGGAGCTTGCTGCTTCTGCTCTACGCTCAGCGTGGAGAAGTCCTCTACGATATTGGCTTTGATGGTCAGTTTGAAATCATCGTTGATGGCTTTCTTTCCGTCCACTACCACGTATGCAAACGCCTCGATAGGACCGTAGAGTTTAGCCGCTTTCGTGTCGATCGAGAAGATGAACTTACCCGTCTCGTTCGGTTTAACGCTTGCCAGCGTCACCTGGTTGCCCATGAATGCATCTGCTGCACTCGTTGCCAGATCAACGTTGTGGTCTGCCTTGCTCAGGTTAGCATATTCCAACTCACCGCCTTTCACTTCGCCTTTCTTCAGCGTACCGAGGTCAAGCGTCTTGCTCTTCATGCTCAATTCGCCTACTGCAACCGGATATTTGTTTACCGGCTGTGCAGCCTTCGGGATAACCTCACCCTTGATATACACTTTGACTGTCGGCTCTTTGGCGTTCGAGGTGATGGTCACCGTCTTCTGGAAACGACCGGGACGACCGTTCGGATTGTATGTCACCGTGAGGCTGCCTACCTGACCTGGCTCTACCGGCTCTTTCGTCCATGTCGGAGTAGTACATCCGCAACTCGCGCGTACGTTACTCAGTACCAGCGGACTCATTCCTTCGTTCTTGAACTCGAAAACAACGCTTACGCGACCGTCTTCTTCATGAATCTTACCGAAGTCATGCTCGGTCTTCTCAAATGTGATTACTGGCTCTTGAGCCATCATGGCTACTGCTGTGAGAGCCATAAAGAGAGTACTAAAAATCTTTTTCATCATTGTATATGTTTTGTTTCAAAATGATTCGTCAATCTCCGTTCTCCACAATTCTTCTCACTTCCTTAATGTTCTCTATCTTGCGGATTGCTTTTAGCAAATCGTTCAATTCCGAGCGGTCATATACATAGATCTCCATCGTTCCCTTGAATATCCCGTCCTCACTGGAGATGTTGATGGACCGCATGTTGATGTGAAAATCCTTCGTGATCGTTTGCAGCACTTGGACAAACACACCGAATTTGTCAATTCCCTTCAGTTCTATTGTCTCTACGAATGACTGTACGCGATGGGTGTTCCATGTTGCCGAATAGATGCGTTTGCCGTAACTCGTCTTCAGCAGGTTCGCTTCCGCACAGTCAATCTTATGGATATGCATCTTTCCGCGCTCGTCAAGGTATCCTAACACTTCGTCGCCCGGTATCGGATGACAGCAGTTACTCAGCACATATTCTTTCCCTAAGTTCTCGTCCGTCAGCACTATCGAATGTGGTTGCCCTTTCTTCGGCTTCACCACTTTGTCGCCGCTCTCGCTCTTTTCTATTTTCTCGCTCTGCCCCTCGTTCTTCTTGCCCATGAATGGGATGTAGGATCGCCAGCCGCGTTTCGGGAATACTATCTCGCGGAAGTTATTCAGCCGTATCGCTCCTTGTCCCACCTGCAGATACAGGTCGCTTGGCGTCTTCATCTGATGGTAGTTCATCAGTTTCTGCAGTGCCATGTCGTGGTTCGCAGCCAAGTCCTTGTCCATACTGATGGCGTCTTCCACCAGTTTCTCCCCGTGATGCATGTAGCGTCGCTCTTCGCGACGGAAATACTGATTCAGTCCGTTCCGCGCTTTCGCTGTCGTCACCATGTTGAGCCATTCTTTCTGAGGATGCTGGCTGTTCGACGTCAGCACTTCCACTTGGTCACCGCCTTTCAGCCGGTACGATAACGGCACCAACGCATGGTTCACTTTCGCGCCTATACAGTGTTCACCGAGTTCCGAGTGCAGCATGAAGGCAAAATCCAGAGCGGTTGAACCCAACGGCATCGTCATCACCTCGCCTTTTGGCGTGAACACGAATACCTCTTGCGCGAACAGGTTCAGTTTAAACGTGCCAAGGAACTCCATCGCATCTTTGTCCGGATGCTGTAGTATCTCTTTGATCTCCTGTATCCATTTGTCCAACTCCGACTCGTCTGACTCTCCTGTCTTGTATTTCCAGTGTGCCGCGTAGCCGTGTTCCGCTATCTCGTGCATGCGGTCCGTACGGATCTGCACTTCTACCCATTGCCCGTTGTTCGCCATCACCGTCACATGCAGCGCCTCGTAACCGTTCGCTTTCGGAGTCGAGATCCAGTCTCGGATGCGTTCCGGATGAGGACGGTAGATCTCCGTGATGGCCGAATAGATGATCCAGCATTGGTCTTTCTCGCTCATCGACTCGTTCGGAGTGAAGATGATCCGCACGGCCATCAGGTCATATACGTCTTCAAACGAACATTGCTGACGCATCATCTTCTTCCATATCGAATAGACCGACTTGATGCGGGCTTTCAGCGTAAACTGGTATCCCATGCTCGTCAAGCGCTCACGGATTGGTTCCGCAAAATGCTCGTACGTACTCATCTGGTCGCCTTTGACCAACTCCAACTTGTCATGTATCTCCTGCCATGTGTCCGGATGCTCGTATTTGAAACTCAGATCTTCCAGCTCCGTCTTGATGGGGAATAGACCCAAACGGTGAGCCAATGGCGCGTATATATACTGCGTCTCGCCCGCAATCTTATATTGTTTGTCTTTCGGCTGCGCGCCTAACGTACGCATGTTATGCAAGCGGTCCGCAATCTTGATCAGCACCACGCGGATATCATCGCTTATCGTCAGCAGTAACTTACGGAAGTTCTCTGCCTGTTCGCTCGCTTGGTCGCCGAATACACCGCCGCTGATTTTCGTCAATCCTCCTACTATCTGAGCTATCTTGTCGCCGAATAGACCCGCGATGTCCTCCACCGTATAGTCCGTATCTTCCACCACGTCATGCAACAACGCCGAACAGATACTCGTACTTCCCAGACCTATCTCGCGCACGCAGATGCGCGCCACAGCAAGCGGGTGCATGATGTACGGCTCGCCACTCAAGCGACGAACACCGTAATGCGCCTTGTGAGCAAAATTGAAGGCATGCGTAATCAGCTCCACCCGTTGACTGTGAGGAGTATGCGCATAGTCATCAAGCAACGCTTCAAACTCGCGTTGGATCATTTGCTCTTCTTCCTGTGTGAACTCGCTTTTCTGCATACGTGTCCAAAATACCGTGCAAAGATACAACAAATTTTTTATATACGCAAGTGTGCGCGCGTAAAAAATGAAAAAAAATGCAAAAATGGCATAATTTTTGATTTCTTTTAATAAGGAATTTTCAAGTTTCAAAATTTTGTTGTACCTTTGCAATCGATTAAATTGCCGAATTATGCGGAAATATCTGTTTTTAATCATAGCTGCACTCGTCGCTCTGCCATCCATGGCAACAGACAAACCATATACCGTTGTTCTCGATGCCGGACATGGCGGTAAAGACCCGGGAGCAGTCGGTTCTTTCTCAAAAGAGAAAGACCTTAATCTCAAGCTTGCACTCAAAGTGGGCGAACTCCTCAACGAGCAATATCCTGATGTCAACGTCGTCTATACCCGTTCTACGGATGTCTTCATCCCATTGCAGGAACGCGCTGACATAGCCAACAAAAACAACGCAGACCTCTTCATCTCCATCCATGCCAACTCCTCCGAATCCAAGGTGCCGCGAGGCGTGGAGACCTTCATTCTCGGAACGGAGAAAATGGAGAAGAACCTCGATGTAGCCATGCGTGAGAATGCTGTGATGAAGCTCGAGGCGGATTATAAAACCACCTATCATGGTTTTGACCCGAACTCCATCGACTCGTATATCATGTTCGAGCTCATGCAGAATAGCTTCATGGATCAGTCTTTGCAGTTCGCTGAGCAGGTCCAGAAGCGCTTTGTCGGACATCTCAACCGTTCCGATCGCGGCGTGCAACAGGCTTCGTTCTGGGTGCTGCTCAAAACGGCATGCCCGTCTATACTCTTTGAGATGGGATTCATCTCCAATCCCGAAGAAGAACGTTACCTCAACCAGGATGCCTCCATGGCGCAGATGGCGAACGCACTCGTCAACGCTTTCGGCGCTTATACCCATAAGCAGGCTGTGAAAAAAGAAACATTAGTCATTGAGAGTTCGTCGAGAGCTGATCGAGAGCTCATCGAAGGAAAATCGAGGGCAACTGAAGAGAAAAATACAACATCTCAAAAGGAGCAGAAATCTGCTGTGCCGACGCAGACCTATTATGCCGTGCAGGTATGCGCAGCGAAGATACTGCTCAAGCCCGATGATCCCAAACTCAAAGGACAACCTTGCGAGTATATCCAGAATGGCGACTGGTATAAGTATTATACTGCCGCGGATACCGATAGAGCCAAAGTGGCGAAAGCACAGAAAGAACTCAAACGGCTCTTCCCTGACTGCTGGATCATTAAGTTCGAGAAAGAAATCCCTAACGACCAATCACAAATCACCAATAATCAATAATCCATAACCCATATGAAGTACGCTCGAGAAATCAAGGTCGGTGTCCTCGCCGCGATATGTCTTTTCCTCCTTTTCTTTGGACTCAACTTCCTCAAAGGAGTCAATATCTTCTCGCCAACTAATAGCTATCACGGTACGTTCTTCAACCTCCATAACCTCGAGGAACAGGCTGCTGTCTATATCCGCGGACATAAGGTCGGACAGGTCGATAAGATTCATTATGATTATACGCGCGATAGCGCTTTCACCATCGATATCTCTATCAACAAAGATATCGCTTTGCCGCAAGGTACATCTATGGCGCTCGTCTCGGACGGACTGCTCGGCGGGATGGCTATTGAACTTCAACTGCCGGAGAACCTGTCGCAAATCGCCGAAGACCAATCACCTATCGCTCACGGCTCTTTCATCCCCACTTCCTATGTCCCCGGACTTATGGAATCGCTGCAGGGAGAACTCCTCGCGCATATCGATCAGGCCGTCACGGATGTCGATTCGCTGATTGCAGAACTGCAGGGACAGGTAGAAGGAGACCATCTCAAAACGGCTCTTAAGAACGTGGACCGCGTATCCGGTGATCTGTCCGTCGTGTCCTCTGATCTCAAGCATCTGATGAATAACCAAGTGCCGCGAATCGTCGATAATGCAGACGAAGCGGTGGCTAACCTCAATACTGTCGTTTCGGATATCAAAGATGCAGACCTCAAATCCACCGTTGCACGCGTGGATAAAGCCGTGGATAACGTTAACGGACTTGTCTCCGATGTCCGCTCGCAAGATGGTACGCTCGGCCAACTTATCTACAATAAATCGCTTTATAATCATATCGATGCGACCGTCGTTTCGGCGGATTCGCTGCTCGTCGATCTGAAAGCGCATCCGGGCCGCTACGTACACATCTCCGTCTTCGGAAAAAAGGAAAAATAATTGTTCCAAATGTCCGAGGAACAAAGGTTTCACAATTTGGAGATTTTCTAAACTGTAAATAATTTTACTTCCTCGCAATGCCGCGTATTTGCTAGCATTGCGATTTTTTTTTAACAAAAATTGTAAACTATACTTGCATATATTAAACCTTCTATAAATCAGTCAGTTAGAAGGTCTAAAAACATGTAACTCGCTGAAATATAGTTGTTTGCGTGTAACTTACCCATTTTTAGGTAGTTACGAACATGTCCAAATTCCACACGCTTTCACAAATTTGCGTATTTCAAAGAAAAGCAGTACCTTTGCATTCGAATTCGGGTCAGTAGACTCGATATTATTTTGACTCCTTATATATTATTATAGGGCAGAAAACGGGACAAAAAAGAGAATGACGCAATCGATTAACGAACAATGGGCTCTATGTCAGACCATACTGGCTGACAACCTAACGAGCAGTGCTTACCAGACGTGGTTCGCACCCATCGTTCCGTTACAGTTCGAGAACGGCATTCTTGTTCTTCAGGTCAAATCACAATTCGTAGCGGAGTATATAGAGGAGAATTATATACCTCTCCTCTCCTCCGCTATTTTGAGAGTCTTCGGCCAGGGCACCAAACTCGAATACCGTGTCCTCATCGATTCCACTTCCGGTGCCGGAACTATGATTCCTTCTACGGCTTCACCTGCGCCGCAACCGATCGCTAACATGCCGAGGCCGGTTGCTAACTTCGATACCCAACTCAATTCATTTTATACCTTCGATTCATTTGTCTGCGGCGAACCTAACAAACTCGCTCGCACGGCCGGTGTGGCTATTGCTAAGCAACCCGGAAGCACAGCTTTCAACCCGCTCTTCATCTATGGTGGCAGCGGAGTAGGGAAGACGCACCTCGCAAATGCAATCGGCAACCAGACACGCGCGCTCAACCCGCTCGCAAGAGTATTATACGTGAGCGCAAACACTTTCAAACTGCAATACCAGGATGCTGCGCTCAACAACAGAATACCCGACTTCCTCAATTTCTATCAGTCGGTAGATGTGCTGATCGTGGATGATATCCAGTATTTCGCAGGACTCAAAGGTACGCAGGATACCTTCTTCCACATCTTCAACTATCTGTTGCAGAGCCGCAAACAACTCATCTTCACTTCCGATCGCGCGCCGATAGAACTCAAGGATATCGAGCAGCGACTCCTCACCCGTTTCAAATACGGACTGACGGCTGAGATCAAGCGACCGGACTATGAGTTGCGTAAGAATATCCTGCTCAATAAGATGCGCCGCGATGGTATCACGCTCTCCGAAGATGTGGTGAACTTCATCGCCAATAATGTCCGTGATTCGGTTCGTGACCTTGAAGGTATCCTCGCTTCGCTTCTCGCGCATAGTACGCTTACCGACCGGGATATTGACTTGCAGTTGGCGGAAGAAGTGGTACGTCGTATCGTCGCTATCCAACCCAAACAGACAACGGTTGGAGAAGTCATCAGTGCGGTAGCAGAGTATTACAACCTGTCGGAGAAACAGATCATTGCGCAGAGCCGTTCACGCGAGAACGCGCACGCGCGTCACGTCATCGCTTATATCTCCAAGGAACTCACTGAGAGTTCACTCACCGAGATCGGCTTTAAGATGGGCCGCCGCACGCATGCCACTGTTCTCCATTCCATCACGTATATCAAAGAGCAGATGGAGTTCGACGCTGCACTCCGGCAGCAAGTCGCCCAAATCGAATCTGCATTACAGAAATAAAAAACGACACCCACTTGGATGTCGTTTTCTTATTAAACAACGGATGATTACATCATCCCGCCCATTCCGGGATTAGGCATCGCAGGTGCCGGATGCTCTTCCGGATGATCCACGATCACGCACTCCGTCGTCAGGAACATACCTGCTACCGAAGCGGCATTCTCCAGTGCTACGCGAGCTACCTTAGCCGGATCAACAACACCTGCCTTGTACAGCTCTTCGTATTGCTCCGTGCGAGCGTTGTAACCGAAGTCACCCTTGCCTGCACGCACTTTGTCAACCACTACCGCACCTTCTTCACCTGCGTTGGCTACTATCTGACGAAGCGGCTCTTCTATCGCACGACGTACGATCTCGATACCTGTCTGCTCGTCCTCGTTAGCACCTTTCAGACCATCCAGCGCAGCTTGCGCACGGATATACATCACGCCACCACCCGGCACGATACCTTCTTCGATGGCTGCACGTGTTGCACTCAAGGCGTCATCCACGCGGTCTTTCTTCTCTTTCATCTCCACTTCGCTTGCTGCACCTACGTTCAGCTGTGCTACGCCGCCGGCCAACTTAGCCAGACGCTCTTGCAGCTTCTCTTTGTCGTATGTGCTCTTGGTGGCTGTTATCTGCGCTTTGATTTGGTTCACGCGCGCTGCGATAGCCTCTTTGTCACCTGCACCGTTCACGATGGTCGTGTTGTCTTTGCTGATGTTGATCGTCTCAGCCGTGCCCAGCATGTCCAGCGTAGCCTGTTCCAGCGTGATACCTTTCTCTTCGCTGATAACCGTACCACCGGTCAGGATAGCTATATCTTCGAGCATCTCTTTGCGACGGTCGCCGAAGCCCGGAGCTTTCACGGCACAAATCTTCAACTGTGCACGCAGTCTGTTCACTACCAGCGCTGTCAACGCCTCGCTGTCCACGTCCTCTGCGATGATCAACAGCGGGCGACCGCTCTGTACGGCCGGTTCAAGGATAGGAAGCAACTCTTTCAGATTGCTGATTTTCTTATCGTAGATAAGGATGTACGGTTTCTCCATTTCCACCTGCATTGTCTCCGTGTTCGTCACGAAGTACGGGCTGATGTATCCGCGGTCGAACTGCATTCCTTGTACGACATCAATGGTCGTATCCATTCCCTTAGCCTCACCGATAGTGATCACGCCGTCTTTGCTTACCTTACGCATAGCGTCGGCGATGAGTTTACCTATCTCGGCGTCGTTGTTAGCCGAAACGGTAGCCACTTGCTCGATCTTGTCGAAGTCATTACCTACCACCACAGCGTTTTTCTTGATTTCCTCTACAACAGCTGCAACGGCTTTGTCGATACCGCGTTTGAGATCGAGCGGATTAGCTCCGGCAGTTACGTTCTTCAGACCTACGCCAACGATAGCTTGTGCCAGCACGGTTGCGGTTGTTGTACCGTCACCTGCCTGGTCACCAGTCTTAGAAGCGACTTCCTTAACGAGTTGTGCTCCAAGATTCTCAGCGGCATCTTTGAGTTCAATCTCTTTCGCAACCGTCACACCGTCTTTGGTGATATGCGGTGCGCCGTATTTCTTGTCGATGATCACGTTACGTCCTTTCGGACCAAGTGTCACTTTCACTGCGTCAGCCAGTTGGTCAACGCCACGTTTCAAAGCCTCGCGGGCTTCCGTATTATATGTAATATCCTTAGCCATAGTGATAATTATTTTAAGATTGCTAAAATGTCAGATTGACGCATAATCAGGTATTTCTCGCCGTCGAGTTCGAGTTCGGTTCCTGCGTATTTGCCGTACAGAACCTGGTCACCGGCTTTGAGCACCATTGCCTCATCTTTGGTTCCTTCACCCACGGCAAGCACTTCGCCGCGTAACGGTTTCTCTTTTGCGCTGTCAGGAATGATGATTCCGCCGACAGTCTTCTCTTCTGCAGCCGCAGGCTTTACCAGCACTCGGTCTGCTAATGGTTGAATCTTACTCATAGTATATCTGTTTTAAAATTGTTTTCTTTTCCGCCTTGTCTATGACAATTCCCGTGCCACGCTGCCACTTACTGCCATTTTGGCAGAATAAACGCCTTCTTCCGACATTTTTGCACAAAAAAAGCACTCGCTTAGGAGTGCTCTGCATGGATACATGCTTTGTTATGAGATGGCGATTTGCCTACCGGTCTTGCCTTCTTCGCGTTTGATCTTCGGCAACTCGATGGTCAAGATACCATCTTCGACTTTTGCGGCGATCTTCGCTTCATCCACATTGTCCGGCAGCGTGTACTTCTGCTCAAAGTTCGTGTAAGCAAACTCGCGTCTCAGATAGTGCTCATGTTTGTCTTCTTCCTTGTGCTCGAACTTGTTCTCGATGGCAACACACAGGTTGTGGTCTTCATCGACATGTACGCGGCAGTACTCTTTCTTAACACCCGGAGCAGCTAACTCAACGGTATAACCGTTAGCGGTCTCCTTCACATTTACTGAAGGTGCCACATTGCTGGCCGTGTTCAGCATGTCATTGTTCAAAAACTCGTCGAATACGGTGGGGAACCATCCGTTTGTCGGCAGCCAACTGTTTCTACGATAGATTGCAGGTTTCATAATTTTGTCCTCCAAATTTAGTTAA
>JAGCFX010000081.1 GCA_017649925.1 Paludibacteraceae bacterium
AGTCTTCTTCGCTCCGCGGTATTACTCGGCGGAGGCGCACTGATTGCCTATAAAGCTAAACTGTCACCGGAGATAAACCACCAACTATGCGCTATTTTATAACATTCTCATATTGCGGAACGGATTTCCATGGCTCACAGTCGCAACCGAACGGTAACACCGTGCAGGCGGAGATGGAAGCGGCTTTTGCTACCATCTTACGCAAACCTGTGGCGCTGACGTTTGCCGGGCGTACCGATGCCGGTGTGCATGCGGAGAAAATGGTGGCGCATTTTGATGTCGAGAAACCGATAGCCGCTAACTTCGGTGCGCGACTCAATAACTTGTTGCCGGCTTCCATTGCCGTTCGTGACATACAACGCGTGAAGGACGATGCTCATGCCCGCTTTGATGCCACCGAGCGAACATACTACTATCGCATAGCGACTCGCAAAGACCCATTTACCCGCCAATATCGAACGCGCATCGGGACAATCCTGGACTATACTGCTATGAATCAGGCGGCCAAACACCTTCTTGGTAAACAGGATTTTGCTTCTTTCTGCCGCTCGCATACGGACGTCAAAACGACCATATGCGATGTGCGCGAGGCGCAGTGGGTACAGGAATCTGAAACGGAAGCGTACTTCGTTCTTACGGCTGACCGTTTTTTGCGGAATATGGTGCGCGCCGTCGTGGGAACGCTGTTTGAAGTAGGCAAAGGAAGGATGACTGAAGCGCAATTCAAAGAGGTCATAGCCGCGCATGACCGCTGCCGCGCTGGACATTCTGCGCCGGCTGAGGGATTGGCATTAGTAGAAATCAAATATCCAAACAACTTATATCTATGAGTAAACATTTTTCCCTTTTGCTGCTCGTCGCAGCCATGTTGGGCGCTTGTACCGCTTCGTCAAAGTACCAGACGACCAAGCAAAGCGATATCAACCAACTGACCAAGTCGGCTTCTTTTGGCATGCCGAAAGTGAAAGTGCCTTCGTTCCCTAACCGCACTTTCAATGTGTTGAATTACGGCGCTGACCCGATGGGAGAGGTGCTGGCTACAGATGCAATCCAGCGTGCTATAGAAGAGTGCAATGCTGCCGGTGGAGGAACGGTCATTATTCCTGCCGGCATCTACACCACAGGACCGCTCACACTTCTGTCGAACGTGCGCTTATTCACAGAGCCCAATAGCCTTGTTGTCTTCTCGCATGATCTCGATTTGTATGATATCTATGACGAGTGGTTCGAAGGTATTCCTACCAAGCGCTGCACCAGTCCGCTCAACGCACTCAACGCCGAGAACATTGCCATCACGGGATTTGGTACATTCAACGGCAACGGCGATTGGTGGAGACCACTCAAAAAATCAAAGATGACCGCCTCGCAATGGAAAAAACATCTCAAAGAGAAGGGTGGAGTGGTGACTGAAAACGATATTTGGTATCCAGACAGCGCTTCCATCCTCGCGCAGACATATTGTCTTGACCAGAACGTGCCGGTTATTACAGACGACAGTCTCTGGCAAGTTGTGAAGTCGTTCCTGCGCCCTGTGATGTTGCATTTCGTGGGCTGTAAGAACGTTCTTTTGGAAGGCGTGACGTTTGAGAACTCGCCGGCTTGGAACTTGCATCCCATGTGCTGTGAGAACCTCGTTCTCCGTAACCTCAATGTGCGCAATCCGTGGTATAGTCAGAATGGTGACGGTGTGGATATAGAGAGTTGCAAGAATGTAGTCATTACGCATTGCTCCTTTGATGTCGGTGATGACGCTATTTGTATGAAGTCCGGCAAGGACAAACCCGGTCGCGACAGAGGTATTCCAACAGAGAACGTGATTGTTGATGACTGCGTGGTTTACCACGGCCATGGAGGCTTTGTGTGCGGATCGGAGATGTCCGGTGGCATCAAGAATGTAGAAGTGCGCAATAATCTGTATATAGGCACAGATGTTGGTCTGCGTTTCAAATCAACCCGCGGACGCGGCGGTGTGGTAGAGAATATCTATGTCCGTAACGTCAATATGATTAACATTCCGAACGAAGGTTTGCTCTTCGATTTGTTCTATGGAGGCAAAGGCGCAGGTGAAGAGACCGAAGAAGAACTCGCAGCACGGATGAATGCCGAGGCGCCGGCAGTCAGCGAAGAGACTCCCGCTTTCCGCAATATTGTGATAGAAAATGTTACCGGTCGCGCTATCAAACGCGCCATCTATTTCAACGGTCTGCCGGAGATGAAGATTCAGAACGTTACGTTGCGCAATATCACCATCAGCGCCGAAGAAGGCGCACTCTTTCGCCAAACGGATGGTCTGATTATCGAGAACGTTAATATCAAAGCGACCAAAGGCGAAGCCTTCTCGTTGGCTCCGTCCGTTGAAAATGTAAAAATCAATTAGGACGCTTATTCGGAAACAACGCGTAAACAGCGACACGGCGACTGATAGTATCGCATCTCAAAGATTGATACGGCAGTCGCTGTTTTGTTGCGTATTTGCACCCGATAGTCATTGCGCGGCAAATCCTTGATGCGGATTAGACCGTTGGAATCGCTTCTGTTGTCCCCGCTGACCGCATCGCCCCAATTGACACCGTCAGTAGAAACATAGACTTCAATATTGGTGCGTTTAGCATTCGTTGGATAGAAATAAATCTCAAATTTCGTAAGTCCTTCCAAAGCCGGTGACAGTGTGATTACATCGTCGGCTTTGGACATCGTAATGCTGATAGTCGTCCCGTTTACATGATCCACTCCAAAAGTGGAACTTGTGCCGGTACAACTATACGTCACATCATCCGTCACGCCGGTCTTGTAATTTACAGGCCATGCCAATGTCGATGCACTGCTCATGGACGCGAAGTTATGTGTTATCGTCGGTTCACCCTCAGCCCTGCAAATCGCAGAACTGAGAGTGAACAATACCATTGCTATTAATGTGCGTTTCATTATTGGAATACGGCGTAATATGTTACTGCTTTCGTTACTTTCTTGCCGTCAGCGGTTGTGAACAGGTCAGATGGCTCAACGAACGGATCCATCCACTCAGCCTCTTCTGTCCAGCCGATGAATTTCGTGCCGTCGCACGGCGTTACAGTCTTTGTCGGCAACTTCAAATCATCACCTTCTTCATATTCCACTTTCTCCAACTCAGCACCGTTAACCACCCAGGTTACATTATAACCGGCGTCCTCGATATAAATGAGGCTAATGACACCATTTGACTCGGTAATATCCAGTAACGGCTTGCCGCTCAGGCCTTTCCATTCCGTCACTTTGCCGCTACCTGGGAACGGATTCTTCGGGCAGTTGTCATTCGTGCCATCCCATCCGATCTTAGTGCCGGTTGCCGAAACAACCGTATAGAGCGGAGCACCGCTGGTGCTTGAGCCGTTGGGCGCATTGTTGGTCCAAGCCGATTCATTGAAATTCACTTTCCAAATCAGCATGCCGTGACCGGTAAGCGGTTTATCCCATCCTTGCGCCTGACGATTCTCGATATAATAGCAAACTCCTGTGGATGTCACAGCTTGCTGCTTACCGCTGGCATTCAGTTGGTAAGGATTGTAGCCTTTTTGACCGTTGGCAATCAGGTCCAGTTTCTGACCGCGAGGACCCGGGTTGATAGGAATAACCCATCCGAAGAAGTATTTCTCCCATGGGTCGTAGTTAGGCGGGCAGTGCCCATCTGCGTTGTAGCTTCCGCCGTCCATAATATCCCAATCGTTCGGAGTGACGCTTTTGTCGTAAACCGTACCATACTCAATGTCATACAGATCCGGCAGGCCCATCACGTGACCAAACTCGTGGCAAAGTGTACCGATACCGCCGAGTGCAGAACCGGACAATTCGGATGACATGGCATAGTTATCTACTTTTTTGCCGTCAATCTTACGTTGCGAGTCTGTGTAGGTGCAATAGCCGTATTGAATAGCGGAGGTCACATCCCAGTTATGCGGCCAAATAGTATTGGCATCGCCGCCATCTGCCTGACCCTTACCGGCATAGATAACATATACGAAATCAACATAACCGTCGTTATCCGAATCGTAATCTGCGAAGTTCAACTCCGAGAATTGCTCATTAGCAAGAATACAAGCCTCTACTACTGCGCTTGTTGCATATTGGTCGTCTCCTTCTTCGCTCTTATCCTTGCCGTAGTATGCGTAGTTGTTGCTCAGCGTCACCGGACCAAAGACATCAAACTGCGGACGATACTTGCCATCAGATTGGTCAGCAAAATATTGACCTGCAGAAGGATAACCGCTATTGACGGTGCAGTTCTTTGAGTTGCAAAGTTCGTCAAATACAGCCTGTGTGTGTGATGACTGCATTTTTGTATCTTTGAAGTTCGCGAGAATAACAATACCTTTCGGCGCGAGGTTTGGCTTTGTGCCCACGTCTTTGCGTTGACGACGAACTTGTCCTTCTGCGCGACGAGCGCGAACTTGCGCAACTGTCGGCGCTTCGCCTACTACCTCGTACATCCCGTCGGCATTCAATCGAACGCGCAGACCGTCGCGGTTAATCGTGTAGTGATAAAACTCATCGCCGATAACTTGCACCTCGATAGTTGTGCCATCGGCTTGTGTCCGTGTCTGCCAGCCGCGCTTTGCAGGAACGGCATTCGCTGCCATTGCCATTGCGCATATGACTGCTATAGAAAATATCTTTTTCATATCCCAAATCTTAAATCTTAAATTTTAAATATCAAATATCAAATGTCAAATTCATTTGACTTTTCCTCCCATTACATTATACATCGCATTGCCGCGGATGATATACAGTTGGCCGTCCATCAGCACTTTGCGAACCTCTTTGCTCACTTCTACATCCTCAATGCCTTGCGAACTTGCCACAGAAACGCGCACCGTATATTCTTTCTTTGTCACGCCATCCTCAGCTACAACGGTGATTACTTGCGAAACAGCTTCTGCGCCGGCGGCGGGCACATTCATCGAAAAACCGGTTTTCGGCGTACCTGTTGCGTTGGCGTCGTTCAGCACGTACGTCACCTCTGCCGCGGGAATTTCTACTGAAAACTCGTAATTGTAAACGTCCTGAACAGGTGTAACTGCCGCACCGCTAATCTTCAATTCTTTGATGGTGGCATCGTTGCTCAGCGTCTCTTCTCCGGTTTCCCAGAGAGCCACTAATTCCGCATCTGCATCGGGCATCGTGAATGTTGCCCCCGGCTGATAGGTCTTGCCGTCATACTGCCAACCTTTGAATACATTGCCTGCTTTTTTCGGTTTGCCCGAAGAAAGCGTCACTTTATTGCCTGCTGCATAAACATGCAACTCGCAAGCAGTCCGCTTGTACGGATAGTCGTTGTAAGTCACTGTGTGTGTGTGGGTTGCCTTGCCGCGGTAAATCTGAATCAGTTTGGTCTGATTGCCTGTTTGACTGTACGTGGTAAACCGCGGACTATTGGTGTTATAAAGCAAAATACCGCAGTTGTCATTGGTAGAGGAGATAGTAGC
>JAGCFX010000082.1 GCA_017649925.1 Paludibacteraceae bacterium
AGAAAGCAGAGAAAGAGGCAAGAGAGCAAAGAGCCAAGAGCCAAGACTCAAAATCCGGAGGGCAAGAGTCGAGTTCCAAATCTCCGGAGGAAGCAGCGGATTATGTGACGGAGACAGACAGTGCTATCTGGGCGCCGACGCGCGTGAAGCAACTCGGTGCACAGAACTACGGCGAATTGACACAACCGACGAGTTCATTGGACTTGCGCGACCCGGATAACATCACGACGACCGTGGAATACCAGCCCGAGAGCGGCACGTATATCATCCGTACGAAGATGGGTGATACGGATATCACCACGCCTTACATGCTGACGCAAGACGAATACAACCGCTACGCCGAGCAGCAGATGATGCACCGCTACTGGCAGCAGAAAATAGGCGAGGTGGAGCATAACAACGAGAAGAAATTCGACATCACCGACATGAAGTTTAACATCGGTCCGGCAGACAAAGTGTTCGGTCCGGGCGGTGTACAACTGAAGATGCAAGGTAGCGCCGAATTGCTTTTCGGCTTCAAGCACCAATATATCGCCAACCCGTCTCTCACCGTACGCGCACGCAATAACAACATCTTCGACTTCGACGAGAAGATCCAAGCAAGCGTGCAAGGCAAAGTGGGGCAGAAACTTAATTTCAACCTCAGTTATAACACCGAAGCCTCGTTCTCGTTCGACCAACAGAACCTGAAACTCAACTACAAAGGCGAGGAGGATGACATCATCCAGAGTATCGAGGCGGGTAACGTGACAATGGACTTGCCGAGTTCGCTCATCCGCGGCAGCAAGGCACTGTTCGGTATCAAGACCAACCTGAAGTTCGGCAAGTTGAAGATTCAGGCCTTAATCAGTCAACAGAACAGCGAGGCACAGACAGTAAGCAGTAAGGGCGGCGCGCAGATGACGCGATTCGACATCAGCGGCGACACCTACGATGAGAACCGCCATTTCTTCCTCAGTCATTTCTTCCGCGACAACTATGAGAAGTCGATGGAGACAGTGCCTTACATCGCGAGCGGCGTGACGATCAACAAGATTGAGGTGTGGATAACAAACAAACGCGGCAACTATGACCAAGCCCGTAACATCGTCGCCTTCACAGATATTGGAGAGAACAGCAGTCATACGCAGATAACGGCGTGGGGCGGTGCACCAACGGGTGCGCCGGATAACAATGCCAACAGCTTATATGAGACGGTGCGCACCACCAACTTCCGCGACCTGCAACAGACAAGTTCGGCGCTAGAAGGACTGAATGGCATGGAGGGCGGTGCGGACTTCGAGAAAATTGAATCGGCTCGCCTGCTGACCAGCAGCGAATATACGCTCAACCCCGCACTGGGATATATCTCTCTGAAGAGTGCGCTGAACCAGGACGAGGTGCTCGCCGTGGCTTACGAATACTCCTACAACGGAAGAGTTTATCAAGTGGGGGAGTTCTCGACAGACGGAAGCGAGGAACTGCGTGCGCCGGCAGCACTGGCATTGAAGATGCTGAAGAGCAGTGCCAACGCACCCGGACAGAAGAACCGCGGTACGTGGGACCTGATGATGAAGAATATCTATTCGCTCGGTGCAACGAGTGTGCAGGCAGATAAGTTCGAGTTGTATGTGACCTACCGCAATGACTCCGTCGGCACTGATGTGCAGTATCTGAACGAAGGACCTATCAGCGGCAAACAGTTGATTCGCGTAATGAACCTCGACCGTCTTGACCAAAAGAACAACGCCAGCCCTGACGGCAGGTTTGACTTCATCGAAGGACTGACGGTTTATGCGAGCAGCGGAAAGATTATCTTCCCCGTATTGGAACCTTTCGGCAGCCACCTTGCGGCGGTACTGGGTAATGACCCGCAACTGACCTCCAAATACTGCTTCCCCGAGTTGTACGACTCGACGCTCGTCGTAGCACAGGAACTGAGCGAAAAGAACAAATTTCATTTGACGGGTAAATACAAAGGCACGAACGGCAGCGAGATTCGGTTGGGCGCGATGAACGTGCCGCGAGGAAGTGTGACCGTGACAGCTGGTGGTGCTACTCTCATCGAGAACGTCGATTATACAGTGGACTACACAATGGGAACGGTGACGATTCTGAACTCGTCTATTCTGGAGAGTGGTACGAACGTCGATGTGAAACTGGAGAACCAATCGACATTCTCCATGCAACGCAAGAGCCTCTTTGGCGCGCACTTGGAGTACGAGTTCAGCAAAGACCTTGTGCTCGGCGGTACCATCATGCACTTGCGTGAACGCCCGCTGACCACCAAAGTGAACACGGGTTCAGAGCCTTTGGCGAACACTATCTGGGGCGTCAATGGAAGTTGGAAGACGGAGATGCAGTGGCTAACGAACGCCATCGATAAGATTCCTTGGATTAATGCCACCGCGCCCTCTACCTTCCAGATCAATGCGGAGTTCGCCCACCTTATCCCAGGGCACACGCGCGATGTCGGTTCTGTGGGAACGGCATATATAGACGATTTTGAGAGCACAACAACAAATATCGACGTGCATTATCCGAGTTATTGGTTCTTAGCCTCTACGCCGAGCGTCTTCGATGAGTCGCGTGACATCAACAAGCCGAGTTATAACAAGAACCGCGCACATCTGTCGTGGTACTCTGTAGATCCTATCTTCGGTTACCCGCAAACGAACACGCCGGCACACATCAAGAACGACCTGAACGCCCTCAGCGACCATCGTACGCGCATCGTTTATCAAGATGAGATCTACCCGAATCGCCAAGAGGCAAGCAACGTAGATACCAAACTGGCAATTCTTAACCTGAGTTACTACCCCGAGGAACGCGGACAATACAACATCAGCGCCGACGAGATGGGCAGTAACGGTCGCTTGATGAACCCGAAGAAACACTGGGGTGGTATGATGCGGCGACTCGACAACACAGACTTTGAGAAAGCGAACATCGAGTATATTCAGTTCTGGCTGATGGATCCCGCACTGACGAACCCTGACGGCTACGACGGCGAGTTATACATCAACCTCGGAGACATCAGCGAGGATATCTTACGAGACGGCAAAAAAGCGTTTGAGCACGGTTTGCCCGTCTCGCCGGAGGATAACGGTCGCGTGGATACCACTATCTGGGGTTATGTACCGCGCACGACAAGTACCGTGGTAGCGTTCAGTAACGAAACGGGTTCACGGGCAATGCAAGACGTCGGACTCAACGGTCTGAACAGCGAGCAGGAGAAAGACTGGCCGGCATACAAACAATATCTTATTGACCTGCAGAGCCGCGTCTCTGCGGACGTATGGAACAATTGGAACAACGACCGTTTCTCGCCGCGTAACGACCCTGCCGGCGATAACTATCATTACTACCGCGGTACGGATTATGACGAGATGGAAGTGTCTATTCTTGACCGTTACAAACACTTCAACGGCACGGAAGGCAACTCGCCCGCCACGGAGCAACAGACAGAGAGTTACGGTACGGCATCTACGCTGACGCCTGACGTGGAGGACATCAACCTCGACAACACGCTCAACGAGTACGAGAAATACTATCAGTACAAAGTGATCCTCCGCCCCGACATGATGGAAGTGGGTCGTCAGCACATCACAGAAAAGAAAGTGAGAAACGTACAACTGCGCAATGGCGAGACGGCGGAAGTGACATGGTATCAGTTTAAGATTCCGTTGAAGGGCGACAGCGCGAGTGTACAAAAGATCGGTTCGATACGTAATTGGAAATCCATCCGCTTCATGCGTATGTACCTCACTGGCTGTGAGCACGAGACGCATCTGCGTTTCGCAACGCTGGATCTTGTGCGCGGCGAGTGGCGCCAGTACACACGTGACTTGGCACCGGTAGGCGTAGCTGTGAATAGCGGTGCGGCGATTGATGTACAGACCGTGAATATCGAAGAGAATAGCACCCGCACACCGGTCAACTACGTATTGCCGCCGGGCGTGAGCCGTCAGACAGACCCGGGACAGGCACAACTGATAGCCCAGAACGAACAAGCGATGGTGCTGCGTGTGATGAACCTCAGCCCACATGACGCAAAGGCGATGTACAAGAACACCGGCTATGACATGCGGCAGTACAAGAACCTGCAGATGTTCGTGCACGCCGAGCAGTTAAGTTCCATTGACCCGGACCTGAAGGACGGCGACCTGAGCTGTTTCATCCGTTTGGGTACAGACCTGCGCAACAATTACTACGAATACGAGATTCCGCTGCACCTCACCGAGCCGGGCATCTATAACAACAACTCTGCTGCCGACCGCGAGAAAGTTTGGCCGACGCAGAACATGTTCGACTTCCCGCTGAAAGCGCTGACCGACGCCAAAGTATCACGCAATAAAGCCAAACGCGCGGGTAATGAGGGTGTAAGCAATACTATTCCATATGTCATCTATGATGACGCGAACGACAAGCCGCAGAATAAGATCACCGTGCTCGGAAACCCGACTCTGGAGGACGTAGAGACGATTATGATCGGTGTGCGCAATAGCGGTCAGCACGATGCGAGCGGTGAGGTTTGGGTCAACGAGTTACGCCTTAGCCAGTTCAACGAGCAAGGCGGTGTAGCCGCGATGGCCAACGCCTCGCTGGCGATAAGCGACATCGCACAAGTGAACGTAGCAGGAAGATTGGAAACGGCAGGCTACGGGTCCATTGAATCCAACGTGCTTGACCGCAACATGGACAACTTCTACCAGTTGAGCGTGAGCGCTGCACTCGAAGCCGGTCGTCTGTTCCCCGAGAAAGCCAAGATACAAATGCCGGTATATGTATCGTATAGTAACGAGACTACCAGTCCTGACTACGACCCGCTGGACACCGACGTCAAACTCAAAGAGACACTCGACACCTACGACACAAAGGAAGAGAAAGACAGCATCAAGAAGATGTCGAACACCGTGCATGAGAGCACTTCGTTCAGCATAAGTAACCTGAAGGTGAATATACACTCCAAGAAACGCGACATGTTCTACGACCCGGCGAACTTCTCCATCTCCGCATCGTACAACAAACAGGATGAACACTCGCCGGAAATGGAGAAGAACCTGACCACTGACCATAAGGGTACGTTCCAATACAGTTACAACTTCAACCCGAAGCCGTGGGAGCCGTTCAGCAAAGTGGAGAAAGTGCAGAAAGTGAAGTTCCTGAAGGAAATGAATTTCTATTACTTGCCGCAGTCCTGGGCGTTCAACACGAATATGCACCGCACGTTCAGTCACATGAAGATGCGCGACCTGGCAGGCGTAGCGGTTGATGCGATGGACCTCACTTACAGCAAGGACTTCACGTGGGATCGTAACGTGGACATCAAATATGATTTCACGAAGAATATGAAGTTCAGCCTCCAAACGGGTATGAACGCCATCATCGACGAAGGCAAATACACGCCGGAGATTTTGAAAGGACAGTATTTCGACGAAGAGTTCAACCACGACAAATACGAGGCATGGAAAGATACAATCCAGCATTCGCTCGCCAAATGGGGTTCGCCGTACGTTTACCAACAGGTCTTCACAGCCAGTTGGAATGTGCCGTTCAATAGGATTCCGGGTCTCGATGCCTTGACCGGAAACGCTTCGTACAACGCGAACTATAACTGGACACGAACAGCCTCGACGACCAGCGGTCTGGACCGAGGCAACACCGTCAGCAGCTTACAGAGCTGGCAGGTGGACGGAGGTATTAACTTTGAGACCTGGTACGGCAAGTCGAAATACTGGAAGTCGATGACCCAGCGTTATAGCGGGCGTGGCAACCGTCGTAACTTCAAACCAAAGACCTACACGCAGACCATCGCGCTGAAGAAAGGCGAGACGGTAGAAGTGACGCATAGGCTGAATAGCGACTTACTGAGCGTAGTCGTGACAGACTCGGCGGGCAAGGCAATACCTGTTACCTTCAAAGCAAGTGACAACACAAAGATGACTATTACGCCGAAGGCGAACTGCTCGATGGCTACCGTCACTGTCTCCACGCGCGACCCGAACGACCGCACGCCGGCGCAGGTAGCGGGCGACATGTTCGCATATGTTGGAACGATGGTGCGTCGTCTGCAGGTGACCTCCCGCGAGACGAACTCCATGACTTTGCCGGGCTTTGAGCCGGAAGCGGGATTCATGGGACAACGCAAAGTGAACGGCACGTACGCGCCGGGCTATGACTTCGCTTTCGGTTTCATACCCGACGACATGCTCGACCGTGCGAAACGTAACGGCTGGCTGTCCGGAGATACGAGCATTGTGCAACCCGCCACACGCGCTCATACTTCCGATTTGGACATCAAACTGACACTGGAACCGCTGCCGGGATTCAAGATTCAACTGAACGGCAAACGCTATTTTGCGAAATCTACCACCACTATCTACAGTTACGATGAGCCGCAAGAGAACATGACGGGTTCGTTCAATATCACGCAGGTGGCTATTGGTACGATGTTCAGCCGCGTTGGTAAACAGGAAGAGAACTTCGCCAACAGTGCGTTTGACCAGTTCCTTGCAAACCGCGAGTTGTTGACAGGGCGTGTGCAAGACCAATATACGGGCATCACCCTGCCGAGCGCAGGATTCCTCTCCAATATCCCTGCCGGCACTAAATACGATCCCACCAAACACGGGCACGTAAGCAGTAACTCCGCCGATGTATTGGTTCCTGCGTTCCTCTCGGCATATACCGGTCGCGACGCAAGCAAGATGAACTTGAATCCGTTCCTCGGTTTCCTGCAGATTCTTCCGAACTGGTCGGTGACCTACGATGGTCTCGGACGCTTGCCCGTTCTGCGCGACCATTTCAAGTCCATTACCCTCACGCACGCTTATACTTGTAAGTACGCGATTGGTTCGTACGGCAGTTACTCGACCTGGGTTGGCGCGGACGGAGACAACAAGATGATTGGTTTCGTGCGTGATGTGACGAACGATGCGCCGAGCCCGAGTTCGGCTTATGACATCAGTAATGTGACGTTGACCGAAGCGTTCTCACCACTCATCGGACTCAATATGACGATGAAGAACTCGCTGAGTTTCAAGACGGAATTCCGCAAACAGCGTAACTTGGCGCTTAACGTGACGAGCGTGCAACTGACCGAAGGTCACACCAATGAGTTCGTCGTTGGCGCTGGATATACCATCAAGAACCTCAACTTCATCACCAAGAAGAAGGACGGCGGACAGAAGAAAGTGAGCAACGATCTGAAGCTGCAAGTGGATGTGTCGTATAAAGATGTGAAGATGCTGCTACGTAAGGTGGAGGAAGGCATCACGCAAGCCTCGAGCGGCAATAAAGTGCTGGCAATAAAGATCTCGGCAGACTATGTGCTGAGCCAGAAAATCAACTTGCAACTATTCTATGACCATCAGGGCACTACGCCGCTTATCTCGTCGTCTTATCCGGTCAAGGCGGATAACGTAGGTCTAAACATCAAACTGATGCTAACCCGCTAATGTACAAGGTAGGAATCATAGGACCTGAGTGCACGGGTAAAAGCACGTTGGCGCGATACCTCGCCAAACGCTATGGCGGTATTTATGTGGCCGAATACGCGCGGGAATACGTGGAGCGCAAAGGCACTACAGAAGTAAGCAAAGCGGACATAGATACTATCGCAACGCAACTGATAAAGACCATGCAAGGCCTCGAAGACAAACTCTATTTCTTCGACACGGAGTTTATTTATCTCAAGGTTTGGTATGACTACGCTTTCGGCAAAGTGCCCAGCTGGGAGGAAGAGGCGTTGAGGAAATACAAGATGGACGTCTATTTGCTGGCCTATCCGGACATTCCATGGGAAGCAGACACAGCGCGCAGTAACGGCTCGGACGCTATACGTATGGAACTCTTTGAGCGTTATCAAGCGGAAATAGAAGCACTCGGTACTCCTTATTATATTATTAAGCACGAATAAAAGGGGTAAAAAACACCCTAAAACGCGCTTTTTTGCAAAAAAAGTTCAAAATAATTTGGTCAATTCAAAAAAAAGCAGTACCTTTGCAGCCGCTTTTGAGATAGGACTCCCAAAATGTTGTCTTCCTAGCTCAGTTGGTAGAGCAACTGACTCTTAATCAGTGGGTCGAGGGTTCGAGCCCCTCGGAGGACACAAAAAAATAGGCACCCGTTTGGATGCCTATTTTTGTATCAACTTTTCTCGATTAGAGATACATCGACATGTAGATGCGCAAACCTGCTACGTCGTTGGTGCTGAAAGTGAAACCATTCTCTGCCGGTTTCTCTTTCTCAGTCCAGTTAACAACTTTGTGCTCGAATTGGCTCCAACCTTCGTACTCGGTTGTGTAAGCGTGCATGAACTGATACATCAGGTTCACGTTGCAGTTCAAACCGAGAGCCAGTTTCGGAGTAACGAACCACTCCAGACCTGCGCTCAGGTAGAGACCTACCATCATACGAGGATTGCTGTCGCCGTCATATTGACGGAGAATACGACCATTGTCAATACCGGTAGCTACTGCAGGGAACGGAGCCCATACGCTGGTAGCACCATCAGGCAATGTCATGTTAGTGCTCGGGAGTTGGTTGTACTCTGTGATAGCATTACCATAGGTATAGGTATATTTATCCAGAGCTTTTACACCATACATCAAACCGGCACCGAAGACACCCTGTACCTTTTTGGAATCACCTACGTGGTAATCAACACCCACGCTAACAGTAGCACCGAGGTTCTCATGTTTGCGGGAATCAACAACTTTTGCTTTGCTGAACGGATTAACAGCAACAGCGGCATCGTCTTGAGCATATTCACGTTTGTTCCAGAGGTCAACATTCAAACCTAACGAAGCACGAACGCCGAGGTGGTCAGTTACCATATAGCCGGCAGCAAAACCGCCGATGTTGCTCCAAGTACCACCCATTACAATGGCAGTAGGAGACATACCGATCTGCACGTTCCATTCGCCTGCTTTCGGGAGCCAATCAGAATAATCTGCTTTGGCATCCGTCTCTGCAAACATAGGCAATGCTAATGCAGCGGCAAGGATTAAACCAAATACTTTTTTCATAACTTTACTTTTTTTGATTAGTTAGTTATTCAGTTACTTGTCGCTACAGGATTACTTCCAACCCATTACGTTACTTGTAACGGTGAACAGAACTTCTACCTTGTCTTCGTTCTTACATTTAACCTTCTGAGCCTCGCTGCTGCGGAACTTACCTACACCGTAAACGTTGTTTACATTCTCCGGGGTGAAGGCAGCGCTCAGATCTTGGTTGAGAGCCTGTTGGAACAGGATAACCACGTTGGTCAGGTTACCAATCTTCTTGTCAGCTACTTTCCAGGAACCAAGAACGTTCTCTTTGGTAGATTGATCCCATGTGTAGAGGTATTTAAGCTTACCATCGTCGAGGTAGGAGAGTCCTGCCAAATGATCAGCCCATGCCTTTTCATTCTCGAACTTATCCTCTTTAGAGTTGAGGTTGTAAGCAGCCTCGTCAGCCCAGATCTCAGCAGCGCGAGTACCTTGGAGCAGTTTGTAGTAGTGAACGAACTCACCGTCAGCCCATTGCTTAACAGACAGAGTCATTTCAATAGAGTTCTCATCGTTGTCGATGGAATCTTTCCAGTCGTTGTAAATCTTGATGTTCGAGAATTTGTAAACACCATTAGCATCAGTCTTAGCCGTAAATTTCAGAACGCGCTCGTCTGCAGAACCGGCTTTAGCCTTGATCTCCAACTCTACCTCACGGTTAGCAATCGGGGTCTCTTTCGGCTCAGCATAACCACCGTTGTCGTCGTTCCATTTTTCCATGTTACCGGTCAGTTTACCGCTGATCTCTTTGATCTCGATGTCGCGATCGTTGTTCAGGATGTTCTTGTCAACAGAGAACGTTGTCTTTGCGGGATCAACCTCAACGAAGGATTGACCAGCCAATACATTACCGATTTTAATCTCTTTCTTCGGGAAGTAAGCCTTGATAGCCTTCTCCGGAGTAACATAGTAGTCAGCCTCGAAGCCGTTAGCTACGATTGTTACATCGATTTGCTTTTCGCCTGCAGGAATCTCAACTTCGTAAACGCCGTTGCCCTTCTTGGTGGCATCGAATTGCTTGAAGCTCTGACCTGCTTTTGCACCGGTGTACTGAGCGTAGTCAACCTTTGCAAATACAACTACGGTCTCAGGAATCGGGAGAAGCTCTTGAACCTCAACGCCGTTAACGAGCTTGGTACCCTCGTTGTAGAACAATTGAACTCGAATCGATGCTTTACCGTTCAAGCCGAGAACTTCTTCGGTCAGCTCTGTTTGCTTCGTGTCATTACAAGCCGCAAACGTTAATGCTGCCAAAGCGAATAGAAAGAATTTTTTCATAACTAAAAATGTTTTAGTAATTAATGAATAAAATTAAAAATTGTTTATTACAAAACCCTCTTTGGTTTGTTTTTTCTGTTTTATTATGGGAATATCCCATAAGACGCCGCAAAGTTACAACTTTTTTTTTATATATGCAAGTTTTTTTGCATTTTTTTCTTATTTTATGTTGAATAACATATTTGCAAACTGCTCTGCGGCATCAATTTGGTCTATTTTTCCCACGTCCATCATGTGATAGTGCTGCGGAACATAGGCTTGCAACGGAACATCGTTCATAATATCCAAATAGAACTCAATGAGTGAGAACTTTGCCGACGGCATTTGTTGCAACAGTGCCAACACTTCCGGCGAGAGAATCTGCATGCCGCTGAAAGCAAGATGTTTTCCTTCCGTTCCCTTCAATTCGCCGGTTTTGACGTTTGTCCATCCGCATAAACGGTTGTCTTCATCAAAACAAAGGTAGCGCTGCGTGTCTCGTTCGCTCACCACCAGCTGGCTGATGCCTGTTTGCTCATAGGCTGACGCCAAGGCACGGATATCTATATTGCTCAATATATCCACATTGCACGCCAAGATGGGTTCGCCCGTAACCCGTAACCCGCAACCCGTAATCGCTTTCTTTAAGCCACCTCCGGTGTCGAGCAATTCGTCGCGTTCGTCGGAAACGGCGATGTTACATCCCCAGCCGTTGTTGGCGCGGATGGCATCGATAATCATGTCCGGAAGATGATGAACATTAACGATGATGTCGGTAATTCCCGCGTCGCGCAGTTTTTCCACTTGCCATTGTAGCAGCGTTTTCCCCGCTAACGGTACCAGCGCTTTGGGCATCGTATCGGTAAGCGGTTTCAAGCGCGTACCCAGCCCGGCTGCAAAAATCATCGCTTTCATAACGTTCTGCTTATCCCTCGCTCTCTATGAATCAACTCAACCCTTACATCGTATTTGTCTTTCAGATGCTTAGCGAGGTGCTCAGCGCAATAGACCGAACGATGTTGTCCACCCGTGCAGCCAAAAGACACTTGAAGATGCTCAAAACTACGTTCTATAAAACGCTCCACGTGATGGTCAACAAGTTTATCCACCGACTCTAAAAAAGTCAAAATCTCGCCATCGTTTTCCAGAAAATCAATAACGGGTTGGTCAAGTCCCGTCATCTGTTGGAACCGCTCATATTTGCCCGGATTATGGGTCGAGCGGCAGTCAAAGACATAGCCTCCGCCGTTACCGGACTCATCGCTCGGGATACCGCGTTTAAACGAGAAGGAGTAAATCGTTACTGAGAGCATATAAATAGGGATATTCGTCTTTCAATGATTGAAGAATGTCATTCAGGTTTTTAAGCGCGAGAGGGATGGACTCCAGAAAATGCTGTTTGCGTTCAAAATACCCGCGATAACCGTAAGCACCAAGTACTTGCAAAGTCCTGAGCAGCACAAAATGCGGTAACGCTTTGCGCCATGCTTGTTCCGCCAAGTTCGGCTGAAGGCGGCGAAGTTCATCCAGATAATCTCCGATCAACTTCTCGCGCAACTCGGGTGCGATGTTGGCTTTCGCCTGCCAGAGGAACGACGCAACGTCATATTGCGTAGGTCCGCGACGACCGCCTTGAAAATCAATAAAATACGGCTTTCCGTCTTTTATCATCACGTTTCGGCTCTGGAAATCGCGATACAGGAATGTCTCTGCGGGTTGCGTCAAAATCACCTTTACAATCTTATCAAACTCGTCTTCCAGTTTTGGCTCGGAGAAGTCAATCTTCGTGCCTTTGAGGAAGCAGTATTTGAAGTAATTAAGGTCCCAGCGGATAGAACGCTCGTCCATCGCAGGTACGGGGAAACATTGGTTCCAGTCAAAGTCCTTCGCACCGACCACTTGTATATGCGCGAGGGCGCGGATAGCGCGCTCTAATAAGGAGGGATCAAGATTGTCAAAAAGGAGTGTGTCGCCGAGGTCTTCCTGCGTATAACTCATCTCGTCGTCCGCCACCCAATACACTTCGGGCACAGGCAGTCCCAAACGATGAAAATGCCGCGCCATATAAATGAAAGCGCGGTTCTCGTCACGGTTAGTGCCTACCACGCGGATGACGGAACGGCCGTTCTCGTCGGTCTCACGCGTATAGACTCTATTGGAACCTTGTTGTTTGATCATGCGCGGAATTGAAGTGCGTGATGGATGCAGGTCACTTTGCACGGACCGATGATATTCTCAAGGATACCGTCCGCCTCAAAGAGGATATGCTTGCGGTAGTTGAGTTCTATCTCGCGTCCTACGATGGGATAAACGAACGGCAGTTCGGTAAGTCGTCCGTTGTATAGTTTGGGCAGCGCCTCAAGGATCTGCCGGAAGGTCGGTTTTTTGATAAACATCGTATGGAATACGCCGTCCGACGGATCTGCTTCGGGATTCTGGCGGATTCCTCCTCCGGAGAATGGCCCGTTGCCGATGTTCATTGTGAAGAGTCCGTCATTGACTGCCTCTTTGCCGTCCACCGTCAGAATCATGTGCTGCGCCTTATGCTGCATGAGCGCCGCGATAAGACCGAAGAGATAGTTCACATGATGCGAACCGATGTAGTACTTCAGTCGCTCGGCTTTCTGGCAGCACAGCGGGTCGATGCCGAAGCCCACGGAATTGATGAAATAGCGGTGGTGCTCGATGTTATTGCGCCAGTAGGTGACGCAGCCTATATCTATCGGATGTCCCTCGCCTTCAAAGAAACGGCGGAGAGACTCCTTATGGTTCTTGGTCAGCTTCCAATATCTTCCCCAGTCGTTACCCGTGCCGCGGGGCATGAGTCCGACCTGAATCTTCGCACGCACTTCCGGCTTAAGGTCCGCTCGCATGATGCCGTTGACGGCTTCGGAGAGCGTGCCGTCGCCGCCGAGGATAAGAATCTCGTCGTACCCTTTCTCCACCAGCTCGCGCGCCAATTCAATCGCATGCCCGGCAAACTTCGTCACGCGGTACGCAAACGGCTCATGGCGCTTACGGAGTAGGTGCCAGAGATAGATGCGCTGCGCGCGGAAATAGTTCTTGCCCGACTTGGGGTTGATGATGATGCCTAACATAACAATAAAAATCAGCGCACCAAAAGATAGGTGCGCTAATTTAGGTTTTTTACTTGAAGAACTCGTTCACTTTTTCGTTCAGTACGATTTCCTCTTGGAAGATGTAAGCACCCGTTTTAGGCGACTTAACCATCTTGATGCACTTGCTGTGTGCGCGACCGGAGTTACCGGTTTGAAGGGTTGCGACCGCTTTCTTTGCCATAGTTCTAAGCCTTTCTAAAATTAGGGTTAATTACTTAATCTCTTTGTGAATCGTGTACTTCTTCAGGAAGGGATTGTATTTCTTCAACTCCAAACGATCAGGAGTGTTTTTGCGGTTCTTGGTGGTGATGTAACGAGACATTCCCGGAACTCCGCTGGCCTTTTGCTCTGTGCACTCAAGGATGACTTGAACACGTGCTTCTTTTACTTTCTTTGCCATTGTTTACTCCTTTCGTTTAATAGAGATAGCCCTTCTCTGCCGCCTGTTTCAAGGCGTTGTCGAGGCCGATCTTGTTAATTGTTCTCAGACCGGCTGCACTCACGTTCAGCTCGATCCATACATCCTGTTCTACCCAGTAGAACTTGCGGCGGAAGAGGTTCACGTCGAAGGTCCTCTTGGTATGACGCTTCGAGTGCGACACATTGCAGCCGCCCATGGCTTTCTTGCCTGTAATTTGACAAATTTTTGACATTGTAGTATATATTTTATATTATTTTCCAATTTCGGGGACTTTTCGCATATTTACACGAAAAATCGTGCAAAGGTACTGCTTTTTTTTCAATTGACCAAATTTTTTAGCAAAAAAATGCGTTTTTTCTTTTTTTAGCCTCATTATTGCCAATTTTGTTAGCGTCCCTTGGCGCGTTTGCGCGTGCGCACCGTAGATCTTGTCGCCGACCCGAAAAGCGAAAAATAGTCTCATTTTCATCAACAACCCCTAACTCTCCAGTATTATATACATAGTATATAATACCAAAGAAAATGCAACCAAAATTTAGTGCGTGATAAGTGTGCGGTAAGTGCGAGGTAAGTACGTCGTAAGTGCGTTATTATTTGTATTATCTGCACAAAGTCCTAATCGCGGTTCACTTCCGAATAAAAAGAACATCCTACCCTCTAACACCACAAGTTTGTATCAAAAAAGGACCAGGCTTGGAGAGGCCTGATCCTTTTTTATATAAGCACTAAAGAAGTGTGATGTTATTTAACCTCTTGTCCGGTGACGGTGTAAACCTTATCCCCCGGAGGATGTACAACTGGCCATAAAATATTAAAAAGTTTTAAAATATTTGCATATATCAAAAAAAAGTACTACCTTTGCGCCGGAAAACAAAATAACTCATTCCATTGAGTAAAAATACTAAGTGCATTGAGTAAAAATTTGAAGTATAATGCAACGTCCTTATTTTGAAACGATTACGCAGCGATTAAATGAACCAAGAAAGTTCATTCAAATCATCGAAGGACCTCGTCAGGTCGGTAAATCAACGCTTATCAAGCAAGTACTAAAGAGCCTTTCGATGCCTTGGGTGCATTTCTCTGCAGATAATGTGCCGGCAACTCGTTCCGCTTGGATCAGCGATTGCTGGGCTACGGCGCGCAATAAACTCCAGATGGAGAAACTGCCCGAGTTGCTGCTCGTTATTGACGAGGTACAAAAATTACTGAACTGGGGTGAAGTCGTAAAGAAAGAGTGGGATGCCGATTCTTTCAATGATGTGCCCATCAAAGTAGTGCTGTTAGGTTCGTCCCGCGTACGTTTGGAAAAAGGACTAAGCGAAAGTCTTAAAGGACGTTTTGAGACCATTAAAATGCCTAACTGGTCTCTTGCAGAAATGCAAGAAGGCTTTGGGATGACCATCGACGAATATATCTATTTCGGCGCTTATCCGGGAGCCGCTGATTTGCGTCATGACTTGGATAGATGGCAGGAGTATATCAGCAGTTCCATTGTGGACGCAACGATAAACAACGACATTTTGATGGACACTCCTATCGCCAAACCGGCATTGTTACGTCAGACTTTTGAGTTAAGCAGTGCTTATTCCGGACAAGAAGTGTCGCTGACCAAGATGATCGGACAATTGCAAGACGCTGGAAACACCACTACACTCGCTCATTATTTAGATCTTCTCAACCAGAGCGGCATGGTTTGTGGGCTTAGCAAGTATGCCGTTGACAAGGCTCGCCGCCGTAATTCTATCCCCAAATATCAGGTCTATAATAATGCATTGATGAGTCTCTATTGCGAACATGATTTTGAAGCGGCAAGGGCGGATCATAAATTATGGGGACGGCTGTTTGAATCGGCAGTCGGAGCACATATCATGAATTGCGCTTATACCGGACGGTTTAATGTTTATTATTGGCGCGATGGAGGAGAAGAAGTGGATTTTGTATTAGTAAAAGACACAAAGGTCGTGGCTATAGAAGTGAAAAGTAACCATGAAAAAGACACTTCCGGCTTGCATACTTTCCAAGAGAAATTCCATCCTCATCGATCTGTTCTGGTGGGCGAGGAGGGAATCCCCGCAGACACTTTCTTGCGCTCTGATTTGCGATGGCTATTTGAGTAAATTTCATTAAAATGACACTTGCAAATAAAAGTGAGAATTTAAAGAAAAATAGGTCGGAATAGAATAATAGAGATTAGCCACGAAGTCATAAGAAAATGCAAGCATTTTTTATTTTTTTGTCTAATTATTTGCACATTTGATTATTTTGTAGTAAATTTGCAGCGTAAACGCAAAAACGATTATTAACAGTCTAATTATCAATGAGTATGACAAAGAAATTTATTTGCCCGATCTGTGGCTATGTACACGAGGGCGCAGAGGCTCCGGAACGCTGTCCGCAATGCAAACAAATCGTGAAATGGAAAGTGGCTGAGGAGGATAAGTTGAATTTTGCCTGCGAGCACATCGTAGGCGTAGCTAAAGACGTAACCGATCCAATTATTCACGATGGTCTACGCGCGCATTTCATGGGCGAGTGCTCCGAGGTAGGCCAATACCTGGCAATGGCTCGTCAAGCGGACCGCGAGGGTTATCCCGAGATTGCTGCAGCGTTCCGCAAATACGCTTATGAAGAGGCAGACCATGCTTCGCTGTTTGCCGAGATGCTAGGTGAGCTCGTTTGGGACACCAAGACAAACTTGGAAAAACGCATGATGGCAGAGGCAGGAGCATGCGAGGACAAACTGAACATTGCTAAACAAGCGAAGAAACTGGATCTGGATCCGATCCACGACGCCGTGCATGAGATGGCGCGCGACGAAGCACGTCACGGCAAGGGATTCGAAGGACTGTATAAGCGTTACTTCAAATAATTATACCGCCGCCAAGAACGAGGTCGTCTTGATAGATGACAACGGATTGGCCGGGTGTAACACCCCAGATAGGCTCGCTGAAAACCAGCGAGCTTATTTGTGATTGGTGATTGGTGATTGGTGATTTTATTTCTTTGACAGGAACGGCAGGAGAGCGATAACGAACTTTCGCAGTGAGAGAAAGCCTACCCCCGGCCCCTCCCTGAAGGGAAGGGCGGAATGCGTTGCTCACTGGTCTAAACCGCAGTTCTGTAGCATAGAGATCATCGTTGGTGCCAAGCGTGACGCGATTAGCGGCAGCATCGATATGCGTGACGTAAGCCGGTTGCCCAAGCGCAATACCCAAGCCTTTACGCTGGCCGATGGTATAGTTGACATACCCTTCATGTTGACCCAAAACGCGACCTTCACGGTCGATATATTCTCCTGCGCGCACGCGTTCATTATAATCGGGTACGTTCGCGCGCAAAAAAGCACGGTAGTCGTTATCGGGAATAAAACAGATCTCCTGACTCTCGCGTTTGGTAGCGAGTTTCTCATAGCCATGCTGACGCGCGATTTCTCGCACTTGATCTTTGGTAAGGTCGCCAAGCGGGAAGATAGTGCGGCGTAACTGCTCTTCAGTCAGACGCCAAAGGAAATAGGTCTGGTCTTTTCGAACGTCGGCTGCAGTGCGCAAAAACATGTGCCCGTCGCGCTCGGCGATGCGGGCGTAATGACCTGTTGCAATGAAATCACAGCCGAGTTCATCGGCAAGATGAAGCATCTCGCCCCACTTGATGGTAGAATTGCAGAGTACGCAGGGATTAGGCGTGCGGCCTGCCATATACTCGTCAATAAAGTCCTGAATGACGCAGCGTCGGAAAGTGTCTCTGAAGTCCACAATATGATGCTCAAAGCCCATTCGCTCGGCATTATGCTTCGCTTCCATAATGGACTCCATCGTGCAGCAACCTTTCTCTTTGGCGAGACATGACTCTTTGATGCTGTCGTAGGTGCGGAACGTGACGCCGACCACTTCATAGCCCTGCTCGAGAAGAAGCATGGCGCTGACGGTGGAATCGATACCTCCGGACATTCCTAAAAGGACCTTTTTCATTTCTGCATATCGACGAGTTTGGTATAATAGCCGCCGAGGGCGTATAAGTCTTCGTGTGTACCGCGCTCAACGATCTGTCCCTCGTGCAGCACACAGATAAGGTCAGCATGCTTGATGGTAGAAAGACGGTGCGCGACAACAAGAGTGGTACGTTCGCTCATCAGGTGCTCAAGTGCTTCTTGCACAAGTCGCTCGGATTCAGTATCCAGCGCCGAAGTAGCCTCATCAAGGATGAGTATCGGCGGGTTCTTGAGGATAGCACGCGCGATGCTCAGCCGTTGGCGCTGACCACCGGAGAGACGACTTCCACGGTCGCCGATGACGGTCTGATATCCTTCGGGCATATCGGCAATGAACTGATGAGCGTTGGCAATGCGCGCTGCCTGTTCCACGGCTTGCTGCCAAGTGAGCCCGTTCGGCGCAGGCTGCAAGGTATCGACGCCGAAAGTGATGTTGTTATAAACGGTATCGTTGAATAGAATCGGTTCCTGACAAACGATACCCATCAGCGCACGCAAGTCGTGCGTAGCAAAGTTGCGCACATCCGTTCCGTCCACGGAGATAGTGCCCGACGTCGGGTCATAGAATCGCGGTACGAGGTCTGTCATGGTCGTTTTGCCGCTCCCCGACTGCCCAACAAGCGCCACTGTCTTGCCTTTCGGAATCGTAAGATTGATGTCGGTCAGCACTTCGCGTTCCTGCTGATAAGCAAAATGCACATGCTCAAAAGCGATGCCTTTGCGGAAGTTCACCGGCTGCGGGTTAGCAGGCTCAACGATATTCGACTGCGTATTGAGCACCGCGTCTATACGTTCAAGCGACGCCATGCCCCGGCGGATACCGTACGATGCACGGCTGAGGTCCTTGGCAGGATTGATGATGGAGTAGAAGATCACCATGTAATAGATGAACGTCGAGGCATCGATGGACGAATGGTCGGAGAGGATGAGCATGCCGCCAAACCAAAGGATGATAGCGATGAGAGCTGTGCCGAGAAACTCGGATAACGGGTGCGCCAGATAATATCGGCGGTTGATGCGGTTGTAGGTATCACGCGTAGCGTTGATGAGCGCCGAGAACCGCGCTTGTAACTTGGACTGCGCATTGAATCCCTTCACGACGCGAAGACCAAGGAGCGTCTCATCGATGGACGAGAGGATCTCGGCGTTCTGTTCCTGACCTTTGGTGGACGCCCGTTTGAGCGTGCGGCCGAGACGACCGATGAAGAACACGGCAACAGGCATCAACAACAGCACAAACAGCGTCATCTGCCATGAGATGATAAGCAGCGTCACCAGATAGATAAGAATCATTATCGGGTTCTTGAATAGGATGTCGAGCGCCGACATAATAGACGCTTCCACTTCGCCCACATCGTTCGTCATGCGCGATATGACATCGCCGCGCCGCGCCTCGGTGAAGTAACCCATCGGCAGCGAGAGAATCTTATCGTACAGCAGTTGTCGCAAGTCACGCAGCACACCGGTACGGATGGGCACCATGAAGTAATTGGCGAGCCACGCCGCACAGCATTTGAGGCCGGTCATAAAGACAAGGAACACGCCAAGCCACAACAGCACATATCCTGCGCCGTGGAGTATGATCTGCTCGTTGAGCAGGAAATACATATCTGTGCGCAGCGCAGCGATAGTGTCCTGCAATCCGTTGACCTGATTCATATCCACCCACTCCACCTCGGCTGCCGTGAGTCCGAATAGAATACGCAGCACAGGAATGATGGCTGCGAACGAGAACAACGACAGCAAAGTCGAGAGCAGGTTGAAGAAAATATTCAGCGCCATCTGCCCTTTGTAGGGCGGCACAAAACGTCTTATGAGAGTGATGATATGCATACTATTTGCGGCGGTTTTCGCGCACGTAAGTGATGATTTGTTTGTCAAAATTATCCTGCGGCGTATAGAAGCACACCTGTATCGGCAATGCCACGAGCGACTTGCCTTGTTCGCCGAGACGCTGCTCTATATCCGTGGTCTGCAGTCGCTGCAGGTCTTTCTCCGTGGTAAGCACAAAATCGAAGTGCTTCGCCCGCTCAAGGATGGCATCGATATCCTTGGGTTTGTACTGGTAATGATCGCGGAACGCCATCAGTTCAGCCTGCGGATAGGTTCGCCGAACGTGGTCGATCAGATAATGCGGCTGCGCGATACCGCAGAGCACCAGCGGCGTGCCTTTATGCGTCAACGGCGCATACTGAATGCCCGCGAAATGCAACTGCTGGTACGTCGGCAGGTGGAGACGGTTGTCGATGACGCGCATGTCAATCGGTCGGATAGTATCCGGACATTTGGTCACCACCACCGCATCTGCTTTGAGGGCCCGCGAAGGAACATCGCGCAGTGTGCCCCAAGGCAACATATGATCGTCAATATAAAGGTGATCGTAAGGCGTGAGGAGGATGGTCAAGCCGCAACGCAGTGCTCGGTGCTGCATGGCATCGTCGAGGACGATGACATCAAGATGCTCCACCGTCCGTTTGAGTTGCCGCGCACCGAGCACTCGACTCTCGCACACTGCCACAGGCAGGTCAGGGAACATGCGGTGCAACTGCATCGCCTCGTCACCTATCGTCTCCACGGAAGAAGCACTGTCTGCCAACACGAACCCGTGCGTGGCGCGTTTGTATCCACGCGAGAGCACCGCAGGCTGATAGCCCGCCGCCAGCAAACGCTGCACGATATACACTGTCATCGGCGTCTTGCCCGTTCCTCCTACCGCGAGGTTACCCACACATATAGTGGGCACCTCAACGGAGAAAGAAGGTACCAGATGGTTGTCATACAGCGCGTGACGAATCGCCACACCCAAACGGTACAACAAACTCAGCGGAATATAAAGAATGTTCCTCCACATTACACCTTAACTTTACCTTATTGGATGGTTACTTCCGGCATAAGAGCCATCACACGCGGTTTGGAGCAGAAATTACGCACCTTGAGGATCAGTTTCTCCTCATCCGTCGTGTTGTCGAGCATCTTCAGCATCTCCTCGAAGGTATCTTTCTTCTCCGGGAAGTAAACCAACTTGTAGTTCTCAAGTCCGGCCAACTCAACGGCTTTCTCAATAGCGCTGTCGATATTGCCGAGTTCGTCTACGATACCGATCTCCTTACCTTTGGCACCCAACCAAACACGACCTTCGCCGATGGACTTGATATAGTCCTGACTCACGTGACGGCCTTCGGCGCAACGGCTGGTGAACAGGTCATAGCCGCGCTCTACCATCGTTTGCATCAACGCATGTTCTTCGGGGTTCATACCCTTGTAGATCATGTTGGCATCCAGGTCTGCATGTTTGTTGGTCTTCACTCCATCGATGTCCAGACCCACTTTGTCGCGCAGTTTCTTCACGTTCGGAATAGTACCGAAGATACCGATAGAACCCGTGAGAGTCGTCGGCTCGGCAAAGATATAATCCGCGCCGCAGGAGATATAATAGCCGCCCGATGCAGCCAAACCGCCCATCGAAACGACAACAGGGGTACTGTCTGCTTTGATATTCTGAATAGCGTGCCATATCTGCTCGCTGGCATCTGCCGAACCACCGGGGCTGTTCACGCGCAGTACGACTGCCTTCATATGGTCGTCCTTCTGGATTTTCTTCAGTTGTTTAACCACGTCCTTGCTTACGATACCTTCGCTGCCATCCTCCGAGATCTCGCCTTCCATGTACAGCACAGCCACTTTATCCTTGGCTTTTGACTCCGGCCGTTTCACGCTTGCCAACTTGCCGGTCGTCAGTATATGATAATCCTTGGTGCCTGCGAAAACACGAATCAGCGAATCCATATCCTGATAATAAACGATGGTATCCACCAGTCCTGCAGCCAATTGTTCCTTAGCCGGCTGCAGACCCATATAACGGTCAGCCAGCGCATCAAGTTGCTCGCCGCTCAGTTTGCGCGAAGCACCTACTGCTGTCTTGTACTCGTCCCAGATACCGCCTAAGTACTGCTCGGTCTGCAAACGGTCAGCGTCAGACATCGAAGTGCGGAAGAAAGGCTCTACAGCCGACTTGAACGTACCTACTTTGAGAATCTGCATCTCCACGCCGATCTTCTCCATCACGCGGGTATAGTACATCTTCTGTGCCGAGAGTCCGTTCCATGACACACTACCTGTCGGGTCAAGGCAAATACGGTCAGCCACGGATGCCACGTAGTAGTTCGTTGCTCCGTAGTTCTTCGCCGATGCGATGATCCATTTGCCGCTGCCCTTGAAATCCAAGAGAGCATCACGGATGGCCTTCGCGCTTGCCGGCTCCATGCCTAACTGACCACCATCCAGCCAGATACCCATAATCCGTTCATCGTTCTTTGCCAAACGGATGTTACTCAAGATATTATCCAAGCCCACGGTCTCCTGGTTGGCATAGTTGCCGTACGGCATTTGACCCATCAGCGAAGCAAACGGGTTCTCTTCCTGAGCCTGCTCTACCAGGTTGCCTTTCAACTCCAGACGATAAACCGTCTTCTCTTTTAACTCTACGGTCGAAGACGAGAACATATCGCCCATCAGCCAGCCGAGAATTGCGCTGCAAATCAGATAAACAGCGAAGAAAATGAGGCAGCCGCCCAGGCAGCCTACTCTGCGACGAGGACGTTCCTGACCGCCCTCAACGCGTGTTTTGCGAATAATCAAACACATAATGTTACAATTTTAAGTTAAACGTCATTCTATGATAAGGTGTTACACCATATTTCTTTATCGCCGCATAATGTTCTGCGGTTGGATAGCCTTTATTGTTCGCCCAGCCATATTGCGGGAACTCTTCATGCAGCCGCAGCATATACTCGTCCCTATAGGTCTTCGCCAGCACACTCGCGGCGGCTATACTCATATATGTTGCATCGCCATGAACGACCGTGTCTGCGGGTATCTCCAGCAACTCGCCTTCCGGCACGTACGGTTTCCATTTGTTACCGTCCACAATGATATGTTGCGGGCGGACGGTCAGTTTGTCCAGCGCCCGTTGCATGCCGAGTATCGAGCATTGCAATATGTTCCGCTCATCAATCTCCTTCGCGGTCACTTCCACTACCGCCCAACTCACTGCCTCGCGTTCGATGACCGGCCTCAGCGCCTCGCGTTGTTTCTCTGTCAACTGCTTTGAGTCATTCAGCCACGCAAACTCCGACACCTGCGCTACGCGGATAGGGTCCAAGATCACTGCCGCACAGAACACACTCCCCGCTAACGGTCCTCTTCCCGCCTCGTCACACCCGGCTTCCACCAGCCCCGATATCATTTGCGCCTTTAACATGTTAGAACGGATAGCCGATTGCAAAATGCAGGGTCATGTCATCTTTCCATTTCAACCCGTGCGGCACGGTACGCCATTGCGTGCCATCCGCTATACGGCTCGGGTCATGCAACTTCACGCCGAAGTCGATACGGAATATCAAAATCGACAAGTCGAAACGCACGCCGACACCGTAGCTCCACGCGATCTGCTTGTAGAAGTCCTTGCCGAACACGCCCCCCGGCTGCGTCTCATAGTCATGAATCGTCCATATGTTACCCGCATCGGCAAAAGCCGCCAACTCGAGGAAGTTCAGCACTTTGAAGCGGTACTCGAGGTTCATATCCAGTTTGATGTCGCCGCACTGCAGGTCATACACCCGCGCACCGGCAGCGCCGCGGAAAGTACCAGGACCTAAAGTTCTTGCCTGCCAGCCGCGCACACCGTTCGCACCTCCGCCGAAATAACGCTTTTCGAACGGCAACACCTGCGCATTCAGATATGGCACAGCCACACCGATGCCGACATGCCCTACGAGGTGATGCTTCGGGGTGATGATACCGTGATATGTGAAATTGAGGTCGCCTTTCACGTATTGCGCAAACGGAATCTTCCATAGCATATAACTGCCATTCTCGTCCTGTTGCAAGTGTGCCGCCTTGGCCACTGCATAGAGGAAGTTACCCGCTGTCTCGGCCCGCACCGCGAACTGCATGTAAGAGCGATTCGGAAAACGCGAATTAAACGAAGTATAGGAACCCAGATAACTCCAGTCTAGAATGAAATGGTCCTCATAGCTGGCAAGCAGCAACGATGAGCGGTCGATGAAGTTATGCTTGAAATAATCCGACATCCACGGCACGTAGATATAGTTCACGTCAACAAGGTTGAACTGGTGTGTCCACCGCGTGTTCGGTCGCCGCGGAATAAGATAGGACAGACAAGCGTTAACGATCGTTCGTGTATATTCCTCCGGTCGTTGCTGGTAGTTGTAAGCCGCTGTCACGCGCACATTAGACGGGAACAACAAACCCGCCTCTGCTTTCGCTTCTATCGCCCTACCGCCGTCGGCGCGCCATTCGTAAGACGCCCTTCCGCCTATCGTCAGCACTTCCGCACCCTTGAAGATATTCTTGTTGCTATAGTTCAGACCCGCCGCAACACCCCAGTCACCTGCGCTGTAGGTTCCCTCTATCTCCGCTGCAATGGAATTCAGACGACCTCGCGTCACAGTGATATAGCAATCCAGCAACGTGTCTCCGGCAGGTGTGAACGAGATATCCACGTATTTCACGGGCGCCAGTGCATTCATGCGCGCGTAAGTGCGTTCCACGCGCCACTCCGCGTAACGCTGGCCCGCGCGGATGCGACTCGAACGACGCAACGCGCTGTTACGCAGGAACCGATTACCCGTCCAACTGTATATATTGCCCTCTTTGTCCGTCGCCTCGTGTAACTCCACCGTGTCCGGAAGGTGAACAGGCTCGTAGTCTATCTGATAATGCATCTGACGTATTGAGTACTGCGTCCGCAAACGCGCCAGTTCTTCCTCGCTCAGATGCTCCACATATGGTGCAAAATGAATACGCAGATCCACCTCGTGACTGTTCAGCGAGCTGTCAGCCGTGAACTCAATCATCGATTTCTCGAAATAGAAATATCCTCTGTTGCGCAGCGCCGTCGCTATTCGTTGACGCTCTTCGTCCAACAGCGCGGCGTTAAACTGCTGACCGGGTTTGATCTTGCATCGTTCATTAGCCGCTATCTTCGCCACGTCAGGCTCGGGAATATCTACTTCGTAATGACGGATCTTATATGGCTCATGTGCTGTTATCAGGTACGTCAACTCAATCTTCTTGTTCGACCCTTGACTCTTTTGTCCATTGTCCTTCGGTTTCAGTATCTTGTATTTCTTCACCGTATCTACTTCCGCGTGGAAATAGCCCAAGTTACTCATCTGTTGCCGTAACTGCTCCATACTGATGCCTGTCAACTCATCGTCATATACTACCGGTGCCTCGCCCATCTTAAAGGCATTATGCGCCAGTTTTTTCTTCGACTTTGTCGTTGTATCCGTCGGCGCGGTGTCGTATATATGCAACTGTAACTTCCAGAATCCGAAGATCTCCGTATTCTGACGCTGACGCAAGTAACTCCGTAACTGATTGGTTGGAACGGTCTTGTCATCCACGCATTTGATCTTCACTTTGTTGAGCAGATACTTGTCCTGCGGCACGAACTTCGTCGTATTGCACGAGCAGAGAATAAGGAACAGCGCACAAAAACACGCCACTATCCACCGGGGCATTTTTGTTCCGACAGGCAGTATCTGCCTGCTCCTTTTTTCACATATGCGCAGTTTACCCAACATAATTAGCGTGCAAAATTACACTTTTTTTTGCACATGTGCAAATTTTTTACTACTTTTGTGCCGGATTTCGATGTGATTATGGAAAAAATCAGTAAAGCACAGGTCAAACTTATAAGAAGTTTGCAGCAGAAAAAGTTCCGTGATGAACTCGGACTCTTCGTCGCCGAAGGCGACAAATGTGTTTCCGAACTGGCAAAAGCCTTTGAGTTGGTCTATCTTATAGTCGAAGACGGTCTTATAGTGCCAACGGTCTTACAGCGTAGCGGTCTTACAGGCGAAGCCGGTCATCTCACGGCGTCTGCCATTGAGATATCTCAGATATCCGGTCTGCGTACGCCCCAAGGCGTAATCGGTGTTTTCAAAAAACCAATTACCAATTACCCATCGCAAATCACAAACAGCGGGCTTGTGCTCGCTTTAGACGGGATCCAAGATCCGGGTAACCTCGGCACTATTATCCGCACTTGTGACTGGTTTGGAGTACATGACATCGTTTGTTCGCTCGACACCGCTGACTGCTATAATCCCAAAGTGGTACAAGCCACGATGGGTGCCCTGGCCCGCGTTCGCATCCACTATGTGGATCTGCCCGCATGGTTACAATCACAAATTAAGATTTACGGCACGCTTCTGGATGGCAAAGACATGTACGAAGTCCTACAGTCCGCTGGACGGCCTGACAGCGAAGCGGTCCTACAGCATAGTGGTCTTACAGGCAAAGCCGGTCACGCAGTGATTGTTATGGGCAACGAAGGAAACGGCATTTCGCCCGAGGTTCGCAAGTTCATCACCCATCCCATTCGTATTCCTTCCTATCCCAAGCACGCAGAGACTTCCGAGAGTCTCAATGTCTCTATTGCCACAGCGATTGTCCTCGCCGAGTTCCGTCGGTTAGGCTTGTAAATAAACGAGTCGTGTGCGGCAAGTAAAAAAATAACACTCCGCATAGAATGCCGAGCAATGGAAGAAGAAAGGATTTGGCCATAAAATATAAAAAAGTTTTCATTTTCTTGCATATATCAGAAATTTTATGTAATTTTGCGCCGCAATTCCGAAATTGCATAAAATATAAGAATCATTATGGCACAACAAATCTACATTCCACGTCACTTGGAGCGCATTATTCAAGAGGCTGCGCAGTACTTCTCGGTTATCTCCGTTACCGGACCTCGTCAGTCCGGCAAATCGACTATGCTGAAACATTTATTTCCGGATTTACCGCAGTATAGTATGAAGGATTTGCATGTCCGAGCCTTTGCAGAACAAGACCCCGTTGCCTTTTTGAGTCAACATAAAGAAGGCATGTTTATTGACGAGGTGCAAAAAGTACCGGCTCTATTGGATTACATACAGGGAATCGTTGATAATGAGCCGGAGAGGCGGTTTGTGCTGACAGGAAGTAGTAATTTGGAATTGCTGCAAGGTCTTACAGAGTCCCTGCCCGGTCGTGCAGGTGTGTTTGAGTTAATGCCGATGTCGATGGAGGAGACAAAGGAACAGATAGAGGGAAAGGCAACAAATCAACTGTTGTACGAAGGATTCTATCCTGCTATTTGTGCCAAAAAGAATATCGCCAAGCTCTTTTATCCGTCGTATGTCAAGACATATTTGGAGAAAGACGTGCGTGACTTGCTGCGTATCAAAGACCAGATGCAATTCCTCAAGTTCATGAAACTCTGCGCGGCACGAATCGGTTCCGTTTTCAACGCTTCGGAAGTGGGAATGGAAGTGGGGGTAGATAGCAAGACCATCAGTCATTGGCTCTCGGTTTTGCAGGCTTCATATCTGGTGACGCTTCTTCCGCCGTATTATGAGAATATCACTAAACGAGTGGTGAAGAGCCCGAAACTGTATTTCAATGATCCTGGATTAGCTTGTTATCTGTTAGACATAGAAACTCCGAAGCAATTGGAGTTGGACAAAATGCGAGGCGCCATTTTTGAGAATATGATCATTATGGAGTGCCTCAAACATCGTTTCAACCAAGGCAAGGAAGGCAATGTCTATTTCTATCGGGATAGTAATGGGCAGGAGGTGGATATCTTGGTTAAAGAGGAAGGACAACTGACGGCAATTGAAGTCAAATCTTCCATGACTTATCATCCGGATTACGCCAAGTCGCTGCAGCGTTTACCAGAATGGACGAGTACTCCTATCAAACGTCGTGCTGTGGTTTATGGTGGAGACTTCGAGAATACAGCCGGCGATATATGGCTACTGAGGTATGATCATATAGAACAGTTGTTTAAATAACGCACGAGCCACTCGATGTTAATGGCAAGAGGTGAGTTATCGTTCCGTATCCGTCCGGTATGCGAGTCGTGTGCGACAAGTAAAATAATCCGCCAACGAATAAGCCGGCGGATTATGATGAAGAAGGCTTGTTGTTTCAGCTACAAAGGCACAGCTTTTTCAATTATACAAGATTGTTATCAACCTTGATAAAATAAGGGATTTACTCTTTGAAAATAGGTGTGTTTTCGTCATACCAGAAGAGGATACGCGCGTGTACCTCTACCTTGAACGTGAAGAGCGAATTGCGGCAATGATAAATCAATGTAAATGTTAGTATATTCGCCAGATACTTTGTGGGGGCAAAGAAATGATTCTGCATATAAAAAGCACCTCACATATTATTGCGAGGCGCTATTGGTCGGGATGCAGCCGCTAAGCTTCAGCACTGTCCCTGAAATATAATTCTGACTTACTTTCCACCTTCCACCTTGGTTGAGACATCCCGAGTTTGCTGCATCCCCAAAGCGTTCTAAATATTTTTTTCATAGTCATTCCTCCTTTCGCAATTTTTTGAATTGTTAAACCAATAATTTTAGTCAGGTACTCCACCACACTACGAAACGTTATTAACAACATAACGCACGCATACAACCTCAAACCAAGAGGGATTTCTACTCCATAGACTGAAAGTGTACAAATCAGATATTCAAGGAACTTCTTATAGATATTTAAATCTATGCTACTTTTATATTATTCTTCGTACAAAAACTATGCCAAACGATTATGTTTGAACGGATTATTTTGCGAACTGCAAAATTGTCAGTCCTCAAGGAATATCTTCTATGTATGCAACTGTCATAGGCTGCAAGTAAGCAGTACCATGAAGAAACGCTACGAAGAACCATTTCCGGTGTGCCCACATAATAATTATTCCGTTGCGAATATAAATAATTTGCCCATTAGGGAGACATAATCTCAAAAAACCATGTTCTTGCAAAGACAATGGTGATATTTTTGTTTTCATTTGCTTTTTGCTTTATATGGATGTTTATCTAAAGGCATCGTCTGGCAGGCCTTTGTTCTATCTATACAATAGTATAGCGTAACATGATCTTCTTTTCCGAACGGAAAAGTTTTAATTTGTAGTTTTGACAAGATATCTTCTTTGTCGAAAGGAGATACATACGTCGATTGATCAACATCAGGAATTGCTTGACACTGACTTTCAAGATAGTCTGTAAATTCTTTCCTAAGTTTGTCACTCCCAATGGAATACGTGATGATTGTCTTAATTATTTTACTCATATCTATTTATTTTTTTCCTCCACTTTACTATTCGGCTATTGGCAAACTCCGTGGAATGTTATTCCGATTGCAAAGATACGAGAAATTTTTCATATAACCAAATTTATTTGAAAATTGATGTAAAAAAGTTCTGTATAAGAGGATTGATCAAAACATGTTATCAATCAAGAAAGACAACCCAATGGCTGTCTTTCTGTGTAAAAATCTTACTTATGGCTTTTTCTGGTTACTTCTTTTTGCACAAAATAAACAATTAAAGATTGATTTTTGAACTCAAAAATTACCCTTTTTTACACAAAGTATAGTACATCTCTTCTAATTTATCCGTAGGGTTCTGATTACGTTCTTTGCAGTCTATCATCTCTATTATATCTGTGTCCGTAAGGCATAGTATCAGTTTATTTTCTCCCAACATTTTCGATTGCTTTTTTATTGCGCTTGAACCTAAACCGTTTCGCGAAAAGATAATAGCGAAATGTCCGACAATGTCATTGAAGTATTTACTGACATTATAGAATACATCTGTATTTAACGGTTTTGAGTAATTCTTAAAATCGACAATTATCACTTTCGCATTATAATCTTCCTTCATTTGCTCCCAAAAGCAAGGCGGAGTCTTATAAGTATTATTCACAATCATATCACGTCTTGCTATTCCATCTTCCGTTGTAGATTGTATTTCATATTTAAAGTGTCGAAAATCGTCTGCAAACAAGTATTTAAATATATCCGCGCCTATATCTTCATACTCGGTCCATCCTTCTTTTCCTTTCGGACATTTATCTAATCTCTGGCGCAGCAATGCAGCCGAAGGATTTGCATTTTCACTTTTGGCTATCTTTAATCTGCTAATCCTTTCTTTGATATACAAATGAATCATTTCCCCATTTTGATTGTTAACAATATCATTTCCCATCTCTTCCGCGCATATATAGGAAAGATTAGCATTTTGCAGCATATTGATCATGTCTTGCGATGGACGAAACCTAAGAATAAGACCTTTATATTTGTTCTTACATGCTTTAATCTTATCATGGACATTGTCGCGAGTTAGACTTTCATCTAAACATATGATATATATATCATCACTTATTATCATTTCTTTTCGCGACTCGACATACTTTACATTACTCAATCGTCCACGCAATATATACATTACATAAGCTAACAAATCAGGTTCAGATGCATATTTGACAAATATCTTGTTCAACTCGTGATGTATACTTTGTTCATCAAACATATACTTGATTCCATAACCATCTCCATATCCTGCCAGTCCGCCTCTATTGATACGAGATGCTTCTGACTCTACGTTATGGAAACGAAACATCACATCAACTTCTTTTGGATACACTTTACATTCCGGCATCGTGGATTCATACCCATTAATCATCACTATCCATAGTTTCTCATCGCGCTGATGCAAGTATAATTGAAATCTCTTATTATAGTTTGAAAACGCATGTTTAATTGGAGCATAGTTTTTCTCTATATATGATTGGTATTCTCGTTGAGAATCCATCATTTCTTTCTGTACGTGCTCACGAAACTTTTTGGGCAACGCTTTTTCTTTCGGAAAAATGCTTCTAACTGAAGAAATTTCTTTTCTTAACTCTTGCGCGTACTCTTCGTATTCTTTTTCATTTTTTCGGTATAGTTCTGAAGTTATTGCAAAATAGAATTTCTCATGGCTAAATCGCTTATCTTTTCGATAATCTTCGCCCCAATGCAGAGACAACGAGTATGGTATATATGTACGTCCATATTCTAACACTTTCATATACGGGCGCATTGAAACAATATTGGCTTCTTCAAATTGGAACAATAATGATGCTAACCATTCATACAGTTCTTTTGCCGCAGAAACTCTCGTTTCTTTCGTTATGGAATCTGCGTTCTGATTATGAATATCATAGACACTAGAAAGGCTCACCGGGAAAAAGTAATTCTGCTTTACTTCTTCTACAACTTGTGCTATTGTGTTTATGATCTCTTTTGCTTCTACTAGACCTATTGTTTTACATAAATCACAGTACAATTCTAATAGATCCTCATAAGCCTCTTTCGCATTTTTCAATATTTTCTTTTTTGAATTCATTGAATTGACATACTTTTATTCCGTTCATTATTATTCCCATCTGCGCGAAAAACGTGCAAAGGTACGAAAAATTCTCAATATATGCAAATAAAATTCGCAATCTGTTTCAAAAAAAATCTCAAAGTAGTCTATTTTTTGGAATGTAATCCGTAAAATAGGTGAGTTTTCAAAAAAAGAACAGGCTATAAGAGAGTGAATCACATTGTAATCACATAGAGATGTGCAAAAAGGGACCAAGCAGGGACCAAGCTGAAATGGGGAAAAGGGACCAAGTGAAAAACAAAGGAAGAGGCTGGGTGAGGTAATTATATAAATGAAAAAAGGAACAGGCTCTGTGAGGGAGTCTGTTCCTAATTATAGGTATTGGAGAGAAAGTGTTTATTTGACCTCTTGACCGGTTACCGTATAGACTTTATCGCCGCGGAGGATGAGGATTTGATAGTCTTTGATAATAATCCTACCTCTGTCTCCTCCCTCACGGAAAGAAGCATTGGTTTGATCGGTGGCGGTAGGATCGTCAGCAGGAGCATATTCCACCAACCATGGCGATGGAGCTGTAACTTCTTTTGCTCCAGCGGAAAGATTGACGATAGTGATATTATCCGTCGTAACCGTTTGACCGTTTAAGAGTTCTGCTTGTTCGGTATTGAAGACCAGTGTCAGCAAAGTACCATTATGACCGAGCGATGTGTTATCCATAGAGAAGAGGATAAAACGATAACGACCGTCTTCGACCATAGACCACGAGGACATGTGCGATGAGGCACGGTCGCCGTTGTTCAAGGATGTAAAGGGCACTATACCAACCAAATCAAACTGAACGCCTGCTAATTCGGAATAATTATCTATACCCTTGCGCGTGCCGCTTCTCTTCCCTGTATACTTGATTCAAATTCTCTCGCGCCTCTTTGTGGGCCATAGCCTCATCTGAAAAGCCATGCTTACGTAATAATCTTTCTAATTTCTCCCCCTCTTTATTAAAATCATCTAATGCGTAGTTTGCCTCCCAAAATATCTTTTGTGCCATAACGCCCTGATATTCCGGCATACTTGCCTTGTAGAACACATTGTCTACTTCTTGTAGGAAGCGTTGTTTTGCTTTTTCACAAATCTCCGCTTGGCATACTATATCATTATAATCGTCTAATGTTTTAGGAGACTCGTAATATGATTCTTCGTAAGTGGATTCTGAAGACTCAGAAGACTTAACACAAGAGGACAACAGAAAGCCGATAACGAATAATATTACTCCAATTATTATTGCCCACAACCAGCGTTTCCCATCGCTGCTTTTTGCCTCGTTGATGGCAAATTGATAATTGTCCTTGTCGGTACGAATAGCTGTCAATTTACCAGTTGTTCTATTAAAAGATAGCAAAATCCAATCTCCCGGTTTTACCACACATTCTGTAGAACGAAAATTACATTTGAATTGCAGTTCGCATTCTTTGTTAATGTCTAACTCAACTTTTCCGCTTTGTTTTACTTCCCCAATTTGAACTCCATCTTTCAAAATGGAAACAGCGGGACTCGCGGCAAACGTTTCGGTGTAACCCAAAACGGTTACTTTGTTACTGCTTTGAATTTCAAATCCGCAGTGAGGACATTTCGATACGGAAGAACTAATTTCTTTACCGCATTCAGGACATGTAATTAGTGCCATAATACAAAATTTTAAAGTGTTTAAATGTATTTTATGAGTTTTCTTAACCCACCTAAACGTTCCGACATTTTTTATCATGAGCAGTAGCGAAAGTATCCCATTCCCGATAAAAATGAATATAACTTCCACCTGTTCCCAATACATTAGATGCCTAATTCATCTTTTAATTCCAATTCAAAAGCCCCTATTTTTACTCTCTTCACTAATTTTAACAACTCTAAAAGCGAAGGTAATAGAAAAAGAATTACTATTATTCCATAACAGGTAATTATCTCAAATGATAATGGAATTCTTACCACAATATCGGGACATATCCAACTATAACACATTACATACATTACAATATATGCGATTAATGCAATAGCGCTGAAATTAGCGATAGTTGAAATTCTCTGAAGAATAGGCTTATTATTACTCAGTGCTTGATTAAAAAACAGAGCAACTGCTTTATCAAAATTAAGCACTTCTTCTACCTTGCGAATTTCCATTCTTAGATTGCTTGCGTCATATAGTTCCCAATTGTCTTTACTGTTAAAAATGACATAGAAACAAGGAGTATTAACATTCAGGTCACTAAATCTTTGTAGGACCACATGCGTAGAACATGAGAGATTTCTCTTAAACTCAAATACCTGGACGAACCTTACGCCTTTTTGTATAGCGATATCATAGATATTATTGCCTATTCTAATTTCTTGTTTAATAGCTTCCCTTGGGTAACCATACTTACGAACTAAATCGTCAATGAAGCGATTTATGAATTCTCGTTCTGTCATATTTTACGAATTTTAATTGTGTAATAATTAGTCATTTATTGCTTGGATATCGGTAAAATCTTTCCAGATCTCTGCATCTTTGTATGCATTTATTGACTCGGTAGGAACATATAACGTTTTACCCTGCGGTGAGAAAGCATGTGATTCGCATATCGGTGGATTAGTAACTCCACAGATAACTGACTTCAGGTTTTCACATCCATCAAAAGCACTCCATCCTATGCTTGTGACGCTACTTGGAATAGTGATTGACGTCAAATTTTTGCAGTGACTGAAAGTTTCATATTCAATGTTTGTAATGTCATTTGGAAGCGTAACAGAAGTCAAACTGCAACAACCTTTGAAGACTTGATACCCAATAGTTTTGACATTATTAGGAATAGAAATAGATATCAATTTGTCGCACTCTTCAAAAGCGCCTCCTCCAATGCTTATAATGCTATTTGGTATCTCAATACTCGTCAAGCCGGTGCAACCATAAAAAGCTCCACTTCCGATACTTGTGGCATAGTTAGGGATAGTAATAGATGTTATGCTTTTACATCCACCGAACGCATCACTTCCAATACTTGTAACACTGTTAGGGATAGTAATAGCGGTCAACTTGTCACACCCTGCAAAAGCTCCACTCCCAATGCTTGTTACGCTATCTGGAATAATATATGGTCCAGATTTTCCTGATGGATAGTTGATGATATAGTTTTTCCCTGTATCAAATAACACGCCATTTTCTGACAAATAATTTGGATTGTCTTGCTCCACATCGATTGAGGTTAGACTACTGCAACGAGAGAAGGCTCCTGAGCCTATGGCGGTAACACTATTGGGGATAGTGATAGATGTTATGCTTTTACATCCATTGAACGCATAACTTCCAATGCTGGTGACGCTATTGGGGATAGTAATAGCGGTCAAAGCAGTGCACCAACTGAAAGCGTCACTTCCAATGCTGGTGACGCTATTAGGTATCGTAATAGATGTCAATTTGTCACACCATGCAAAAGCTCGACTTCCAATGCTGGTGACGCTATTGGGAATAGTAATAGATGTTATGCTTTTACATCCACCGAACGCATAACTTCCAATACTTGTAACACTGTTAGGGATAGTAATAGCGGTCAAAGCAGTGCACCAACTGAAAGCGTCACTTCCAATGCTGGTGACGCTATTGGGAATTACAATAGAAGATAGGTTCTCACATCTGGAGAAAGCGCCACTTTCAATGCTGGTGACGCTATTGGGAATTACGATAGAAGATAGGTTCTCACATCCGGCGAAAGCATAGATACCGATAAGCCTTGTTCCTTTTTTTATTGAATAAGTTGACAATGATCTATCTGTGGCTTCTACCAAATATGTATCTGCATAACGTACATTATCAATTACCGGTAAACTTTGGCAAAAGTCGAAAGCTTGGAATCCAATAGTGGTGAGGCTATTAGGGATGTTGATTGATGTAAGGTTTTTACAACCGAAGAAAGCTCCGCTTCCAATACTTGTTACACTATTAGGTATTTCAACTGAAGTTAGGTCGTCACAACCTTTGAAAGCTCCTTTTACAATATGTTCTATCCCGTCCGGAATCGTATATTCTCCATTATAAGAGCGAGGCAGACTTACAAACATATGTGAATTATAAGCGGGTGATGTTAAATAATCACAAAAAGAATAACGACTATCTCCAATACTTATTACACTATTGGGAATATTGATAGTGGTTAAGTTTTCACAGAATGCGAAAGCACCACCTGCAATATGCACTATCCCATCAGGTATAGTGTACTCGCCACTATAAGATGAAGGCAAATAAACAAATACGTGAGAATTATAAATAGGCTCTAATATACCAGTATGCACAAAGGCATCATCTCCAAAATTTACAACACTATTAGGAATCTTTATCTGCTTTAAATATCTGCAAGAAAAGAAAGCTCTATTCCCAATGCCAGTGACACGATATGAAACCCCTCTATACTCTACAAATTTAGGAATGATTAATGTTCCATAAATCATGTAGTAATTGTCATCACCTTCAGATTGATATGTTACTTCTGCCGTGCGGCTATTACCATCATATAGGTTATAATATAACTCATCAATACAAACGTGCTCTGCAACAAGAACCCGTTTGTCATCAACATTTGTTAAAATGCTGTCTTGAGAAGTCTTATCTGACCTTTCATTACCAGACTTAGAAACACAAGCATTACATATAATGCATGTCACTAAAAAAAGAATAATTTTACGCATAGTATTACGACTATTAATGCGTCTCCGTTTTAACATTCGGAAGGAGACTTTTTCCATTGAATATATTAGTAATATTTAACGCTTTTGCACTTGGAAACATCAACTTTGCCACGAAGTTTTTTAGGCAAGGAGATTTCTAGATTATAGCAACCATAGAAAGCATCTTCTCCGATTTCAGTAACACTTTTGGGAATCGTTATAGAAGTTAAATTTTGACACCAATAGAAAGCACCTTTTCCAATTGAAGTTACACTATTGGGTATACTAATAGAAGTTAAGCTACTACAACGTGAAAAAGCATTATCTCCAATAGAAGCTACATTATCTCCTATTGTTACTGATTTTAATTCCCGACAACTTTCGAAAGTGCGATTCTCAATTTTTGTTACTTTTGAGGGTAGTATTATTGAAGTTAGTTTGCTACAATCACAGAAAGCTGCTTCTCCTATTTCGGAGACACTACTTGGAATAGAAATAGAAGAGAAAGAGGTACACCAGGAAAAAGCCTCCTCCCCAATACTTGTAACGTTATTACCAATTGTTACAGATTTTAAGAGGGTACAATCCGAGAAGGCCTTTTTACCAATACTTACAACGCCATTTGGAATGATTATAGAAGTTAATAATTTGCACTTATTAAAGGCTTTATCTCCAATATACTTGACTCCATTACCTATATTGACGGACATCATAGTTTTGCATCCATCAAATGCACCTTTCCCGATGGAGGTTACATTGTTTGGAATTTGTACTGAGTTCAAAAGATAACATCCAGCAAATGCATTATCTCCAATTTTTTTAACGCTATTTGGAATGGTGATTGTTTTAATTGGCTTTTTAGTATAAGCGTTAGCTACTATTTCTGTAGTTCCATCAGGAATTACAGGGTTTTCCATTGCTTTACGGTCTGCTTCTTCTTTTGCACGGCGTTCGCGTTCTTCTTGAGCCTTGCGAGCCGCTTCTTCCTTTCTTTGGGTTTCTTGGGAAATTCTACCACGTTCATTATGAGCTGCTATTGTTCTTTCTGACTCATATTCCTGAATGTTCAAGAAATTTTTCCAGACGCGAGCATTTTTATATGCAGATAGAGAGCCTTTGGGGACATATAATGTGCAATGTAAATAGGTGCGATTGCTAAATTCACCTTCACTACCATAAGGATTTTTAAGAAAAGTAGGAGGTTCTTCACTGACCATATGAATTGTTTTAATATCTATACCATCTTTAGAGAAATCTGAAACTTCCTTTATAGAAGCTCCAATAGTTAAATATTGAACAGTTTCTACGTCATAAGGACGGTCAAGAAGTATCCAAAAAATTTCAGATACTTTATCTCCAAGCACAACCTCATTGAACCAATAAATATCTCCTCCATATACTTGATGAAATTTCTTTCCTAAATATGAGTCATACCATTCCTTTGACCATAAGTTCCTGCCAATATAAATCTTACTTCCAGAGCCAAAAGTGGAATTGCAAAATAAGGGCTCATCACTATCCTCTATAATCACACTGTGATTCGGGCTCACGCACCCCATAAATGCACCGGATTCTATCTTCTTGCAAGAGGGAGGAATTACAACTTTTTCAAGTTTCTCACAATACATGAAGCAGGCTTCACCTAAAAATCTCAACTTCTTAGCAGAGGTGGATATTGTCCTTAACTTTTTACACTCAAAAAATGCGTTACTTTTAATTTCTTCAATATTTTCCATTTGTACACTTTCCAAATTCAAGCAACTATGAAATGCATATTCACCTATCCATTTGACCGTTTTGGGTAGAATAACTTTTTTGACATTGTTAAAATTAGAATTATGCCAACTACTATGGATAAGACGATCTCCCCATACACCTACAACGGTAAAAGAAGTTCCATTATATTGTGCTGTGGCAGGGACAATTAATTTTTCTATAATTGATACTTTATCAATGGGGCCATACACACAGCATTCACGCTTTTCTATAGATGTTACTTTGTAATAAAGATTTTCATACAAAAAATCTGCATCATCCATGGCGTTAAGCTTGAGATTTCCCATAAAGCATAATGCCACTGCCATTAATGTGCTAAGTAAAAATGTCTTTTTCATTGTATTTATTTAATTGTTCTCATCATAATACGTAAATTCGCGCTCTTCCAGAGCGAGAGTGAAATGATCATAAGTGTTCGTTGTCTTTATTATTAGACGTTTGTCCCAGTTGCAGACAGGACTACCCCACAACCAACCTATCGGCTTATACAAAGTGACCTCATCAAAACCGTCCCCATCATCATAACAAAATTGTACTTTACCAATTATACGAGATTGAATGGTCTCTCCAGAAGATGTTATCGGATTGTTGTACAATATTTTAAAATTGGCATAGTTGCCGCCGCCATATCCCGATGATATCCATTCTTCTCGAATAGGATAACCTTCTTTATTCCAAGTAAACACTATGTGATCATAACCACCCCATATGATACCATTATCTTCACCACCTTCTTTTATTTCCGGAAAAAAAAGAGTATGGATATTACCCTTCTTATCTCTCTCTATTTTGATTTCATTGTTATAAGATAAACTTAAATCGTAAGCAGCAACAAGCTTCCCTTCCCTATTAAAATTGAGTAATAAATCATCATGACGACGAGATTTACTTGTTCTATCTCCTTTTGAGGTAACATTTGTGATGTGTGAAATTTTTACAGATTTCACTTTACCTGTGCCTGCTAAATCAAAGAGGCAAAAATCGGAGGACTCTGATGGAGAGGTAGATGTACCTCCACATCCTACTAAACACAAAGCAGTTAGCATTAAACTGCAAAATAAGAATGTCTTTTTCATAATCTTTAAAATTTAATTATTAAGTTATTTATATATGCTTGAGATATATTGCAATTTACATTTTTTTCCGTCATAATACTTGACATCTTTATATAGATATCCCAATATATATGGATATTGCTCAACTCTTTCTCGTACAACATCACTACTGACCATATACCTAATATCCATTCCTACATCCACACTGCAAGCGTCCCCAAACAACCCAATTGTTACCATAGTTGATGAAAATTTCCTAACTATATCGAACACTTCATCAAATGTGTATTTGTATTCAGGGAAATGAGTCCACATATATTCTTTATTCGCATTATAAAGAACACGAATAGAGTCTTTGAAGGCCTGCCTTGCTTGTGCAACCATTTCATCCTTGTTGTAATTCGGATCTTGGGTGCTAATAACAACTTCAATAACTTGTGCTGCTATGAACTCCATTTCATCCTTAGTTGGACTATACCCAGAATTGCCGCTTTTTGTGTAATAAAACTCGTGTCCACTATCGGATACATACATACAAATGAAAACTGCGTGCATTTCTGTAAAATACAACACACATAAAATAAATAAAGTAATAAATCTTTTCATATTATATAGATTTAATTATTAAGTGATATGAGTATCTACTCGTGAATTTCCCAGTAAATATCGTCCTCATCAATGGATATGTGGATTATTTTTGTCTGCTGCTTGCCGTCGAGTTCTATTTTGGCGAGACCGATATACTTCTTACAGAAAACATGAAAAACCTTTACATCCTTTACCATCGGACGGGGAATATCCTCACCTAAATCATCAAAGACGCCCAAAGACGAGAGCATATCAAATTGCGCATCCATCTTATTTTGGTAATCTATTTTAATATCAGTCGCCATTGATTTTGTTTCAGTGGAGGTGCAGGCTGTCAATAAAAGCAAACTGATAAACCATAGTGTTTTTTTCATGATGAGGTACAATAAGTATATAAAAAATACTGCTTCTGCTTTATCTGAACAAGGGTGTCTGGCATAACCCACGAATAAAAAAGCAAAAGCAGTACATACCGAAGTATGCACTGACGCTTGCCAATCGTAATTCGTTTATTCGTTTAATTATAAGTTGCCAGACTTATTATTCAGAAGATTGACTCGTCAGTAAAATAATATGTGTTCCGCTCACAGCGAACGAATCAGTCGCTACCAATTCGCCTGCAAAGGTACAATATTTTTCTCATATACGCAAATATATGCAAGAAAAAATATCATTTTATGTCGTTGAACATAAAAACACCTCTGCACCGCCTTCAGCATGTACTGCTTTTGCGGGTGCAAAGGTACAACAATTTTGTGATATACGAGAAGTTCTTATTATTTCTTTTACTAGAAATAAACGATTATTACTTTTTACTTCTTATTTTACAACAGCGTGACGGACTGAAGGCCGCCGTTATTGCCGGCGATGTAGGACACGGTGTTATTGCCTGTTAAGATGAGATGGTCCATGTATAGAGGCTGACCTGTCAGGAAAAAAGTAGAAATGAAAGTGTCTCCTGCGCTCAGTTTGGAATTGATTGACTCCAACACCTCAAAACGCATATCGCCCAAGTAGCGGAACACGCAACGGCGGTTCGGCAGCCAAGTCACTTCAAGTTTCTGGCCGGGTTGCAGGTCTTCCGTGTGAATACCGTCCGCAATAAACGGATTACTGCTGTCATGCTCTTCGGCTCGTAACCGGTCGGTATAGTCGTCCCAATCCTTAAATCCGACATAACGTGAAAGGATATTGAGTGTAGAACGCCGCGTATTATCAGCTCCGCTGACATACCCCCAAAGACGCTCCAACGTACTGAGGGCGATATTCTCATGCAGACGTAGCCATATTTGTGCGATGAGAGTCTCGAAATCGGCAGGGGTAGCCGGACGCATTCCCAAACGCGTTTCCACGTCCTTGCGGAGTTGGACAACTTCAGGTGCATTCTTGTTCATAGACAATTGATTTTAGATTCCGGCTGCAAAGATACTGCTTTTATTTGAATTACGCCAATTTCTTATTACTTCTTATTTCGCTACGCTCAAGCGATTATTGCTTATTTTTCCACATTCTCCGGTAAGACGTTGTACAGAGAGTCGTATAATTGGTCCATCTCGTTCAGGGAATAGGAATAATAAGCATCATAAAAAGATTCCTTCAAGATGGGGTCATCAATTGTGCGCAGCGTTTTTTCAAACTCCTCCTCCGTACTATGTTCGTGCATCCAAAGAAGCAACTCTTCTTTCGTTCTAACTTTAGCGTTCCGGATAGCCAGCCTGAGGGCTTTATAGTGAGAAAGATGGATATTTATTGCTTTTTGCCTGACGACTTCTTGGGGCGAAGGTGTATTGACTTTGACGTTCAATGAATCCACTATACGACTCAAAGAGTCCATAGTCGCCCCGCGCTTGTCATTCTTGGAATTCAAGGAATCAATATGAGCGAACAATTGACTTTCCTGATCGAAATGCACGTGCTCCGACTGCCGATAACCAGTGTACACGCCCCATACTGCTGCGCATGGAATAAGCAAGAGAAGTAGCGATAATGGCAACCACAGGCGCAACAGGTCGGCATTACGCATGGCGCGCGACACGCGGGCGCATGAACTATAGCGATTCGCAGGTTGTGCGCGCGTACAACGTTGGGCAATCAGGTGGTAGCGATGCGGGAAAACGAGTTGCAAAATCCGTCCGAAAGCATAGATGTCGGCGCGATTGTCGATAGGTTCACCCGCCAACTGCTCCGGCGCAATATATGCCATCGAACCCGCAGGCTGTTTGAATGTGACATAGTCGTCCGTGTCAGACACTCCGAAATCAATCAGTTTGATGGTAGAGCCATTACGTGTGATAAGAATATTGGATGGCTTTATATCACGATGGATGATTTGCCGTTCATGCAGGAAAGACAGCGCATCCAGTAGTTGATTAAGCAACCGGCGGCGGATGGTTTTAGACGGCTTTGCTTCAAGGAATTGCTCCAGCGTGGTACCATCTATGTATTCCATCCGGATATACCATCCGATGGAGTCCATGTGTCCGAAGTCAATTAAACGGACAATATTCGGATGGTCCACGGCTACGCCAATAGCAAATTCTTTACGAAGCAATTCGATATGCGGCGTAGATTCGCGATAAGACTCTGCCAAAGCCTTCAGTACATACTTACGTCCGAAACGTGTTGCTTGATAGATGGCATTATATCCATTAGCGGACAACAACTCCGGCTCCGACCATACATCAGAGAAATCCGCATTTATGGGAGATATGATAAACGAAGAATCATTCATTGCCAGACTTTTTGTGGGTGCAAAGGTACACAAAAAAAATGACACTTGCAAATTTAAGTGCCATTTTTTGTGAAACTTATGTGAAAAATCTCTATATGCCGCTGCGACCTTGCTTAAGCAGCCTTTGCGTAGTCGTCATTAGGGCACTCGCCGAAAATGGATAAGTGTTTAATTGTTTGTTTTTGTGGTTAATATGCGCTCATCTGCTCCTTCACCGTATTGTTGATGAAGTCTGCAAACTCCTGAATGGTCATTTGACCCTTCTCTTCTGCGCCTTGCTGACGAACGGAAACAAGTCCCTGCTCCGCCTCTTTCTCGCCGACGATAAGCATATAAGGGATGCGTTTCAACTCGTTGTCACGAATCTTACGGCCTAACTTCTCGTTGCGGTCATCTACTATCACGCGAACATCCTGAGCCTCAAGCAGTTCCTTCACTTTCCATGCATATTCGTTACTCTTCTCGGAGATTGGCAATACGACTGCCTGATCAGGTGTCAGCCACAATGGGAACTTACCCGCCGTGTGCTCTATCAGCACAGCCACGAAGCGCTCCATAGAGCCGAACGGCGCACGGTGAATCATCACAGGACGATGTTTCTGATTGTCCTCGCCCGTATATTCCAACTCAAAGCGTTCCGGCAAGTTATAATCCACTTGAATCGTACCTAACTGCCAACGGCGACCCAGCGCATCTTTGACCATAAAGTCCAGTTTCGGGCCATAGAAAGCCGCCTCGCCTTCCACTTCAGTTGCAGGCAGGTTCATCTCCTTGCAAGCCTCGCGGATAGCGTTCTCTGCGTGCTCCCAAATCTCATCCGAACCCACATATTTAGTCGTGTTCTTCGGGTCGCGGAGCGAGATCTGTGCCTCATAGTTTTCGAAGTCCAGCGCTTTGAAGATGATGTTGATGATCTCCATCACGCGGATAAACTCCTGCTTCACTTGGTCCTGACGGCAGAAGATATGCGCATCGTCTTGCGTGAACGAACGAACACGCGTCAGACCGTGTAACTCGCCGCTCTGCTCGTAACGATAAACGGTACCGAACTCTGCGCAACGGAAAGGCAGGTCTTTGTAACTCCGCGGACTGTTCTTGTAAATCGCGCAGTGGTGCGGGCAGTTCATCGGCTTCAGCAGATAAACCTCGCCCTCTTCCGGCGTAGTGATCGGTTGGAAGGAATCCTTGCCGTAGTGATCCCAGTGACCCGAAGTCATATAGAGACTCTTACTACCGATATGCGGCGTGATAACTTGCTGATAGCCATAGCGTTTCTGGATTTTCTTGAGGAAATCTTCAAGACGCAGACGCAATGCCGTACCTTTCGGCAGCCAGATTGGCAGACCCTTGCCCACCATATCGCTGAACATGAATAACTCAAGGTCTTTGCCTATCTTGCGGTGGTCGCGTTTCTTGGCCTCTTCCAGCAATACCAGATACTCGTCCAACATCGCTTTTTTCGGGAACGAGATACCGTAAATACGCGTCATCATCGGTCGTTTCTCGTCGCCGCGCCAGTAAGCCGCCGCGCAACTCAACACCTTCACGGCCTTGATAGGCTCGGTGCTCAAGAGGTGCGGACCCTTACACAAATCGGTGAAGTTACCTTGTGTATAAGTGGAAATATGACCGTCCTCCAACTCAGAAATCAACTCACATTTATAACTCTGTCCCTTGTCGCCAAACGCTTTCAGTGCCTCTGCCTTGGAGATGGATTTCTTCACCAATGTCTCTTTCTTCGCGCGCAACTCGTTCATCTTGTTCTCAATAGCCGCAAAGTCCGAATCCTTGATAACTACGCCCTCCGGCGGCATCACATCGTAATAGAATCCGTTCTCAATAGCCGGACCGATACCGAACTGGATGCCCGGATACAACTCCTGCAGCGCCTCTGCCATCAAGTGCGAACTGGTGTGCCAGAAAGCATGCTTTGCCTCCGCATCATCCCATTTATGCAACTTAATCGAGCAATCCTCGGCAATGGGATAATTGAGCTCTACGATTTGATCATTGATACTTGCGCAAAGAATGTCCTGCGCCAGACGACTGCTGATACTCTCAGCTACTTGCAACGGCGTCACGCCGTTCTCATACTCACGGATACTCCCATCCGGAAAAGTAATTTTAATCATAATGCTTTTTATAAACCTACAAATGTTTACGGCTCAGAGCCCACAACTGCCCTTTCGCCTAAATCGACTGCAAAAGTACTGCTTTTTTTTCAATTACGCAAATATACACGCGTTTTTTCCGTATTTATTTGCACATTTCAAAAAATTGTTGTAATTTTGCACTCCGAATGAACGAATACCAACCCCATACCATGAAACGTTTGATTATCATATTGTCTCTTGCCCTTGTTTCTTGTTCATGGCTCGTTGCCGGCACCAACCTGCAGCTCTTTTATGACTTCGGCAGTAACGGTACCGCTTGCTCTAACCAGCGCTCGCCGCGCGTGACGACTACGCTCGAACTCTTCTATCCCGACCCGTGGGGCAATACCTTCGCTTTTATCGATCTCGACTATGCTATCCATCCTACTGATCCGTACCAGACACCTTTCATGGCTTATGCCGAAATAGCGCGGTGCCTCAATTTCTGGCAGAACACTCCTGTGCGGGATCTCAGCGTTCAGGTCGAGTATAACGGTGGACTGGGCATCTATAAAGACGATGCGAACGCCATTCACGGCTATGCCATCAACCATGCCGCACTCGTCGGACTCAACTACTGCCTCCACACCGCTGATTACAAGAATATCTTCAACCTCGAGATTCTCTTCAAATATATCGTGGACGAGCATAATATGTGGCGGGGGAAGACCCCTGCCGGTCAATGGCAGAAGCAAACGGGCAACCAAATACCGCTGCAGTTCACTTTCGTTTGGGGATGTGACGATTTCTGCACCGCGCCGGGACTGCGCTTCTCCGGATTCCTCGATATATGGGGAGCCAAGCAGTCGGTCTATGACGGCAAGAACAACACTTGGACTGATCCCACCAAACAATCGTTTGTGCTGATCTCCGAACCGCAACTGTGGTACAATGTCGGTCGTTGGTTCAAATGCCCAAACCTCAATATCGGTACGGAGATAGAGTTCAGTTATAACTTCACGGGCAAAGGTTTTATGTGCAACCCCTGCCTCGGTATCAAATGGTGCTTTGATTAAAAAAGTAAGGCTGCCGGTCGGCAGCCTTTTCTTTTTATTGATGTTGCTCTCTTAAGAGGTCGTTGACCGTCTTCACGGGATTGAAAGTGCTGACCGGCACTTCTACGAAGATCGTGTTCCAGCGACTCATTGCTCCGTTCCACAAGCCCGGTAACTCCAATGCCAGCAATTCCTTGCCGTCCTTCGACTTATTGGAGATAAAGCCCGTCTGCGGGTCAACATACTTCGGCAGGTCAAACGGCTTGCCGTTGACGTCACGGATGGCACACACCAGATCTACAGGGTTGAAGTGCGTGGACTGCGCCATCAATGCCGGGTCGCTGATCTGCGTGGACTCCAGAATCTGGCAACTGATACTGCCGTCCGCTTCGCGTACCAAGAACGGTCCTCCGCCGGGTTCACCGGTGTTCTTCACCACGCCGCACACGCGGATCGGACGATTCAACTTCGCGCGCTCCTCATCGCTTAGGTTCGGATCTTTCAGCGCCTCAAACACGCGTTTCTGTTCCGTTACCAGCACACCCGCAAGGATTTGTTTGTAACGGATTGTATCTTTCTTCAGCCTATCAGGCACCACATTATCGATATTCTTGATGAATACGATGTCGGCGTCCTGCCGGTTGAGGTTCTCTATCAATGCTCCGTGGCCTCCGGGGCGGAACAGCAACTTGCCGTCCTTGGTACGGAAGGGTGTTCCGTCAGGATTGGCAGCCAGTGTATCCGTACTCGGCAACTGCTCGGAGAAGGTGACATCATATTTCACACCGAATTTCTCTTCAAACTTCGGCAGGTTCTCTGCGATATGCTGACGGAATAGCGGCAGGTGGTCATGACTGACCGTGAAATGCAGATATACCGTCGGCTTCTCGCCCTTCTCTGCCGGTGCTACGCAGTATTGTGCACCTTCTACCAAGTGCTCCAACGCAGGCGTGCGCGCCCCGTCACGATATTTATGGAACAGCAACAAACCCTTGGGCAGTTCGCCATAATGCATATCCTGCAACAAGTAACGCACCGCGTCCTGACCTTCCTTTCCTGCCAACTGCGGACCGAAAGCAAAGTAGTCTTTATGCGCCAAAAAGTCCTGAATAAACGGCGTCTCGATGCCGTCTTCCAAGTATTGGAACAAGTTCTTGAACATGCGGCTTGCCGCACCCGAAGCAGGCACAAACTTCAGAATCTTGTGTCCCTCCTTCAGATACTGCTGCCATGCAGCAATATACTCCTCCTGCTCGGCGCGCTTCGGGGCCAGAATACCCTTCTTCGTGGAGGCAGGAGCAACGATATCCAACTCAGGAAAACCATTACGGAAACATGCCAATTGAGCTTCCGCTTTCTCTACCGAAATACCGTGAGCTCGCAATTGCTCAAGGTCTTGTGCGTTAAATTCATTCATGGTTATAAAGGATTAAAAATTTGTTTGCGGCTGCAAAATTAATAAAAAATTTGCATATGTGCAAGAATTTTTGTAATTTTGTCGCGAATTTAACAATGAGACACATGAAACGCACTATTTTTATTCTGTTGGTAGCATTGTATGCGGGCAGTTATTCGGTGCCGGCACTGGCGTGGGGACAAAAAGGTCACCGCATCATTGCGAAGATCGCTTACGACAACTTAAATAAGAAAGCACGCAAACAGGTGGACGCCCTGCTCGGCAAGCAAGGCATGATCTACTGGTCCAACTGGCCCGACGAGATCAAGAGCGATACTATCTATCCCACAAGTTATGACTGGCATTTTCAGGATTTCGACGGAGGCATGAGTGACTCGCTGGTGGCCGACGCGCTGATCCATTATCCGAAAGAAGGAGGGAACCTGTTCAGGGCATTGGATAGCCTGGTGAATACACAAAGGGACCATGTACCGGACACAAAGGACCAGGAGCACGTCCTGCGTTTTATCGTTCACCTCTCCGGAGACCGCTATTGCCCCATGCACACGGCGCATATGGACGACCGCGGAGGAAACGACATTAAGATGAAATGGTTTAAAGAAGATACACGTCTGCACACCGTCTGGGATACCCATCTGATTGAATCGCAGGGATACAGTTTCTCCGAGTACGCAGAGAAATTAGAGATCGAGTATGCGGCCGAGAAGCGTGCCATCGAGCAGATGAGCGATACCGAACTGCTGCTGCAAAACTATCATTTCACGGAGGCTATCTATGACTACCAGCAGACCTGGGACGGCAATACTTACCACTACATCTACCGCTGGCGTATACCGATGGAGCGCCAGTTATATATCGCAGGTATCCGCCTCGCGATGCTGCTCAACAGTATATATAAATAATTGAAGATATGATTCTATTAGCAGACAGCGGAAGTACCAAAGTGCATTGGTGTCTGGTAACGGCCAGCGGGCAGTGTACAGACGTCTTCACGGACGGTATCAATCCGCTTTTTCAGACTTGCGATGCGATGCGGAACAGCATCAGTAACCAACTCCTTCCGCAGATAGCCTCATTACTATGGGCAGGGACGCTGACGCACGTCTTTTTCTACGGAGCAGGTTGTACACCGGAGAAAAAAGTATTTGTGCAGAAGGCCCTGGAGAGTGTATTCAAGAAAGCGGAAGTGCAGGTAGAGTCGGATATGCTCGGCGCAGCGCGCGGACTACTGGGACATGACGCAGGCGTAGCGTGTATCCTCGGCACCGGTAGCGGCAGTTGTTTCTATAACGGAGAGAACATCGACTGGTGTGTGCCGTCACTCGGCTATATCCTCGGCGATGAGGGTTCGGCAGCGGTGCTGGGCAAACGACTGGTGGGTGACCTATTGAAGAATCAGTTGGGCGACGACCTCAAGGAAGCTTTCTTCAAAGAGTACGAGACCTCTATGGCGGATATCATCGAGAAAGTGTATCGTCAGCCTTTCCCGAACCGTTTCCTTGCCAGGTTGTCGCGTTTCTGCGCAGACCATATGACCGACCCGCGGATTCATGACCTTGTGTATGACCATTTCGTGCAGTTCATCCGCCGCAACCTCGTGCAGTACAAACCTACTGCACCTATCGGTTTTGTCGGTTCTATCGCTTATTACTACCGCCCTGTCCTTGAAGAAGCTATGCGCGCCGAAAGACTACCGCTCGGTACTATCCTCAAAGACCCGATTGAAGGACTCAAAGAATTTCATAAATCAGCTATAACTCCAACAACATGATTTCCACTTTTTATCTCCCGGGGCGAGTGTGCTCCACCAAGGCCATTCGTGAGATTGCTGCCAAAACCACTGCTCCGTACACCATGATTTGTCTCAAGCCCGATATCGAGTGGGTCTATCTGGGACAGGAACGCATGGTACAAGTGATGCAAATGACCAACGCGACAATGGCTTATGCCGACCATTTCGCCAAGATAGGTGATGCGGTCACTCAGATGCCCGTTATTGACTATCAGGCAGGGGCATTGCGCGACGACTTCGACTTCGGCGCCGTGTTGTTATGGGATAGCGCCAAACTCAAAGCGCTCGTGGCACAGATGGATACCGACTATGACTATGCCGGGCTCTATGACTTGCGTCTCAGAGCCGGACAATTGGAGCATATTCCCGAGTTCCTGTACTACAAAGTGGAAACGGATACCCGCAAGTCCGGAGAGAAACTCTTCGACTACGTGGACCCGCGTAACAGGGTCGTACAAATAGAGATGGAAGCTTGCGTGACAGCGCACCTCAAGCGCATCGGCGCTTACCTCAAGCCGGGCGACTATCAACCGTTACCCGTAACCGATAATCCATATCCCGTAACCGCTTCCGTCATCATCCCTTGCAAGAACCGCGCGCGCACCATTGCTGATGCCATCCGCTCCGCCCTCTCGCAGAAAGTAAGTGCACCCTATTCCTTCAACGTCATTGTGGTGGACGACAACTCGACCGACGGCACTGCGGAAGTAATACAGAGCATCAAGGATGACAAACTGGTCTATATTGCCCAAGATAAGACATGGCATGCCATTGGCGGCAACTGGAATGTAGCTATTCATGACCCACGGTGCGGCAAATATGCTATCCAACTCGACTCCGACGATACCTATTTCGACGAGACGACCGTTCAGAAGTTCATTGACGCCTTTGAGAGCGGCAAATACGGCATGGTGATCGGCACTTACCAACTGACCGACATGGCGGGCAACACCTTGCCTCCGGGTGTGATTGATCATAAAGAATGGACCGATGACAACGGGCGCAACAATGCCCTGCGCATCAACGGTTTAGGCGCACCGCGCGGGTTCTATGTACCGCTGCTGCGTACCATCAACTACCCCACCACCAAATACGGTGAAGACTATGCCGTCGGACTCCGCATCAGCCGCGACTGGCCTATCGGTCGCATCTACGATGTGGTCTATAACTGCCGACGCTGGGAAGACAACTCCGATGCCAACTGCGATGTGGTGGCAATGAACCGCAATAACTGGTACAAAGACCGTCTCCGCACATGGGAGCTGAACGCACGATTAAAGTAGGTATATTGACAGCGCCGCATATCGAGTACGAGCAGCGCGAGCACACGTTCCTTCTGAAGAACGTGCGCATTGGTATCGGTTTTCACTGGGATCGAACAGAAGACCAGGAGTTTGCCGGAAGTCTGGAGATAAAGCCGACCCCTAACCCCTCCCTGGAAGGAGGGGAACTCTGGCAAGCTGCCATCAATACCATCGACCTCGAAGACTACCTGTGCTCCGTCATCAGTTCCGAGATGAATGCCAATAGTCCGATGGAGTTGCTCAAAGCGCATGCCGTCATCAGTCGCTCTTGGGCGCTTCGCGCGATGCAAAAACCCAATCATGAGGGTTTTGACGTCTGCGCCGATGACCATTGCCAGCGCTATGAAGGACTGAGGCGCATGAGCGAAAGGGCGGTAGAAGCAGTCCGAGCGACCGCAGGGCAAGTGCTTTTGTATGGCGATGAGATTTGCGACTGCCGGTACTATAAGTGTTGCGGTGGCAAAACCGAAGTATGGCGCACCTGCTGGGAAGATATCGATGTGCCCTATATCCGGTCCGTGACGTGCGACTACTGCAAAAGTCCTTCGCCCAAAATTCTGCGGTTGGTGCTGAATGACTATGACCAGGAGACCAAGGATTTCCGGGACTGGCAAGTAGTCTATGCGGATGAAGAATTGGACGATGTTGTGCGTGAGAAATCGGGTATCGATTTCGGGCATATTATGGATCTCGTCCCTCTCCAACGCGGCGCTTCAGGTAGGATATGCGAACTAAAGATCGTGGGCACCAAGCATAGCGAAGTCATCGGTAAAGAGTTGAAGATTCGCTTGTGGCTTTCGCGCACATGCCTCTATAGCTCGTGGTTCGAGGTAAGCCACGAGAACGGACAATGGACACTTACCGGTCACGGCTGGGGGCATGGAGCAGGACTCTGCCAGATTGGTGCGGCAGTCATGGCCAGCGAAGGAAAGACTTACGAAGAGATACTCCACTATTACTATGCGGGCAGCAGACTTAGCGCTCCAACGCGATAAATACAGACACCTCTCCGACGACGAATGGCGATGGTTTTTGCAGCAGGTCGAGGGACACGAACGAACGGCAGACAAGTTGCCTACGTTTGCCGCCATCGACGACTGGTGGTATCCCGTGCGCCTCAGTTGCGAGCAATGCAGCAGCGAACAGACAGCGAGGTACAAGGCGAGCCTCGTCAGCGGAGAAAAAGCGGTCGATTTGACGGGGGGCTACGGCGTGGACTCCTACTTCTTGAGCGAAACCTTTGCGCACATCGACTACGTGGAGCAAAACGCAGAGTTGTGCCGAATAGCAACGCATAACTTCGGTCTGCCTACCCCGACACTCCCTAAAGGGAAGGAGATAAGCGTTCATTGTTGTACGGCAGAGGAGTTTCTCTCCTCCCTTTCAGGGGAGGCCGGGAGAGGCTACGACCTTATCTTCCTGGACCCTGCCCGCAGAGACAGTCACGGAGGCAAGGTCTTCCGCCTCGAAGACTGCACACCCAACGCGGTGGCATTACTGCCCACATTACTCACACACAGCAAGCAGATTCTTCTCAAACTATCGCCGATGCTGGACCTCACGCAAGCCGTAAAGTCGCTTTCGCAAGTTACATGGGATATTCATGTGGTGGCAGTAAAGAACGAGGTCAAAGAAGTGTTGCTGCTCAGCAGAGGTTCTGGTCAAATCACCGCCATCGATTTGGCAAAAAAGGACCAGGCTTTCATCTTCACTCGTGAGGAAGAAGTGAACAGCGAAGCGGTCTTACAGGCAAAGCCGGTCATACAGTGTAACGGTCTTACAGGCAAAGCCGGTCAGGAAAAGCACCCGCTTTTCCTTTATGAGCCCAACGCCGCTATTCTCAAAGCGGGCGCATATAAACTCATTGTTCAGCGCTTCGGGTTGCAGAAACTGGATGTGAACACGCACCTTTACATCTCCGACCAATTGGTATCAAACTTCCCCGGTCGGGTATGGCAGATAGAGCGCGTTATCAAAGACCGCAAAGACCTGCCTGCGGACCTCACGCAGGCGAATATCCTTACCCGCAATTATCCGCTTACACCGGACCAACTAAAGAAAAAACTGCACCTCCGCGACGGAGGTACAGCCTTTATCATCGGTTGCCGCATCAATGGCAAGCCTTGTATCTACAAAACGAAGCCAGTCCACACCGTTCACACTGCGGCTTGCGAGCCTGACAAACGTAACGGCCATGCAGTAGCAGCCAGTGGTGCGCCTTCGGAATAACGGTTTCGGGGATATACTTCACGAGTGCTTTCTCTGTCTGCAGCGGGTTCTTGCTGTGGGTCGTCAGCCCCAGTCGTTCACTTACCCGGAAGATATGGGTATCGACCGCCATGGTCGGTTGATTCCAGATGACGGCACAGACCACGTTCGCGGTCTTGCGTCCCACGCCCTGCAGCGTCTGCAGGTCATCGATGTTATCGGGCACTTGTCCTCCAAACACTTCCACCAATCGCTGCGCCATCTGCACCAGGTGTTCGGCTTTCGAGCGCGGGTAACTGACGCTTTTCACATATTCAAACACCTCATCGGATGTCGCTTTCGCCATGTCCTCGGGCGTAGGGAAAGCCGCGAACAGGGCAGGCGTTACCATGTTCACGCGCTTGTCGGTGCACTGCGCGGATAGCATGACCGCCACGAGGCACTGGAAGGGGTTGGCAAACACCAACTCACTCTCCGCGACGGGCATGTTCGCCTCGAACCATGCGAGGATATGTTCAAACCGCTGTTTGGTTGTCATAATAGGTCTTACTAAGGAACTGCAGGAGTTGCGTAGCTTGCTGCTGCACACTTGCCGTCTCGGGCGTTATCTCGCGTTTCTGAAGACGAAGCAACATGATCTGGTACAGCAACAGGAGGCATGCCTCGATATCCGACATCGTCGGACGGTCTGTCTTGGCTTTGAGCAGGTTCAACGGCGGTTGCAGACGCATGATGGCGGCGCGATAGAGCGCGTCTTCGTTCAGCAACTCGCGGTGCAGGTCCTCCAACTCGTCCAAGGCATTGTTCGCCAGCTGCAGGTGTCCGCTCTCCGTGATACCTTCGCGGTGCATCATCTCATTGAGGTCATGCAACTCCTGCGTAGCTTCCGCCTGCTCGGGGAAGGCCCGCAGATAGTCCTCCATCTGCCAAAGATAGAGGATATATTCAGCTATATTGTCTTTTTTACTCCTCATCTTCAAAATCTATTTTGTCCAAATAGTTATCGCTCATAAAGGTCATTATCTCGCGGCGGTCTTTTTTGGTGGGTCTTCCTGTTCCGCGGTCTCGTCCGCTCTGCCCTGCCATGCGCGCCAACTCCAGCAGTTCCAGTTGGGCGGGGTCCGTACAGTCACGCAGATACTCGGGCACCAACTTTGCGCCGAGGCGGTTCTCCGTCAGTTGGAGCACACGATAGGTGTAGGTGATGGGGCCTTTGCGGACGCTGAAAGTGTCGCCTACCTTGAAGGTACGGCTGGGCTTGAGTTGCACGCCGCCCATCGTGATCCGCCCGTTCTTGCAAGCGTCCGCGGCGATCGAACGCGTCTTATAGATGCGCATGGCCCACAGGTATTTATCTACTCTTACTTCACTCATACGTCAGTTGATTGGTGATCATGCGATGGATATATTGCTGGATATAAGCCTTGAGATAGTCGAGCATAGGTTCCGGCACTTCGGTGGACAGAGGTTGCTGAAGTGTCGGGTCGGTTCGGTAGTTATACACAGCCGTCACCTTTTCGCCGTCGAACTGCACCAAGAGGCTGTCACTCATGATCTGGAACAGCGGGTGGTTGTAGCAAACGGCGTAGTTATGCTGTTTGGAGGCCGTGAGGGCATCCTCGCCGAACGCAAAATAGGGTTTGTCATAGCCCAGGAACGAAAGCACGGAGGGCATTATGTCTGTCTGACTGACCACGTCTGTGCGCTGCGCGGCAGGCAGCGCTGCGGGGCAATAGAAAGCGACGGGCACACGATAGAGTCCGAGCGCATTCATATACTCCGGTCGCGTCAGTTGGTTGGTATGGTCGGCGGTGATGACGAACAAGGTATGGTCGAACCAAGGCTGCGTCTCGGCATAGGCGAAGAACTGCCGCAGGGCATGGTCGCTATAGCCGATGCAGGGATGGATAGGATGCGTGCCTTGCGGGAAAGCATGCGTGTATGGTTCGGGCACTTTGAAAGGATGATGACTGGAAGCCGTGAAGACTGCCGTCATAAAAGGTTCGGGCATGGCACTCATCGTCCGCGCGTAGTACTGCAGGAACGGCTCATCCCATATCGCCCAAGTGCCGTCATAATCCCGCTTGGCATCCGGATACTCATCCATGCCGTAGTACTGCTGAAAACCGGCACTGCGGGCGTACGCCTGAAAACCCATGGAGCCGTTCGGCGCGCCATGGAAGAAAGCCGTGGTGTAGCCTTTGCCTCCGAGGCAGTCGGCGATGGACGAGACGGCATTCGTGGAATAAGGCGTAACGACATAGGGGTCGATGAGCATAGGGATAGACGATAGCACGGAAGGCATGGCGTCTATCGACTTGCGGCCTGCGGCAAACGAATACGGCCATGTCACGCTCTGCGTCAAGAGCGAGTCCAAGAAGGGTGTATAGCCCGTGTAGTCGGTCGCTTCGCGATTATAGAATCCGATGTATTCGGTGGAGAATGACTCCAGGATCAGCACCACTACGTTGAGCGGTCTCATGGATATCTTTTGTCCCTCCCTGCAGGGCGTCATGATGGCGGCCAGTTCGGGTTCCGGGAAATAGTTCGGCTCGGTGTACGTGCGTCCTTCAGTGGAGCGCATGAGGCAGAAGGGCGTATTGAGGACGAGCAGGGTCTCTTGCGGACGATTGGTGTATTGGAGTGCGTTACTCAACGTGATAGGACGCGTGTAAGCACCGAAGCCGCCGCGCATGCCGATGACCATGAGATAGGCGGAAGCGAGGAACAGAAGGACCTCGCGGAGGTAGAACCACCAAGGATTGGTGATTGGTGATTGGTCATTGGGCATTGGGGATTTTCGGAAAAGTCCTATCAGCAGCACAAAAAGCAGGACGGCAAAGAGCGTCACATACCAATACTGCACCATGCCTTGCGCGAAGACAGCGAGCAGGTTGCCATCGTTACGGAACTCATCGAAGAACGTGATGGTAGTGCGGCGGTCGGTGAAGCGCACATACACCATATCAATGCTGTTCACCGCCAGACCGAGCAGGTTAGGAATCAGAAAGAGCCATTTGGCCACGGACTGATAGACAGCGTTCTGCCGCCATGCCAGAGGGATCGGCAGCAACATCAGCAGCAGGTAGGCGCAACTGAGGTACAGCACCGCGGTGAGGTCGAACCGCCAGCCGCCGAGCAGCATCTCCCATTGATGCGCGGGTGTGGAATACGGGAACAGGTCCGGACTGACGGCAAAAAAGAAAAGCCGTGACAACGTGTAGAGCGCCATCACGAGCAGCAGGTTGCTTATTGCGCATACCCATGGGTGATTCCGGAACTTACTTCCCATTGTACTGATTCATCGTTCGGTCAATACCTTGCAGGCAGAAAGAGGGGATGATCTCTTTGAAGAGCGCGAGCCTGTCGGGCAGCGCTTTCTCTTCCTCCTCCGTCCAATGGCCGAGCACGTAGTTGATCTGTGTGCCGCGGGTGAACTCATTGCCTATGCCGAAGCGCACGCGCGCATAGGCGTCCGTTCCCAATACCGATTGGATGTGACCCAGACCGTTATGTCCGCCGTTGGAACCCTGTTTGCGGATACGGATGGTACCGAAAGGCAGGTTGAGGTCATCCACGAGGACGAGCATGTTCTCCACGGGTATCTTCTCCGCCTGCAGCCAGTAGCGCACGGCGTTACCGCTCAGGTTCATGTAGGTCGAAGGCTTGAGGAGCACCAGTTCGGCGTTCTTCACGCGGCATTTGGCAACGAAGCCGTAACGCTTGTCCTGCCACTCGGCGTTGACGGACTGAGCGAAAGCATCGATCATCATAAAACCGATGTTATGGCGCGTACCTGCGTACTCGTCGCCGATATTACCCAAACCAACTATTAAAAATTTTGCCATCTTCTATTAAAATGAAGAGGGGGCAGGATAATCCCGCTCCCTCTGTTCTCCTTCCCTTTAGGGAGGGTCGGGGTAGGCTCATTATTGAGCCTTGCTCTGGCGAGTAGCCTTCACCTCTGCGACGCATGCGTCAGCAGGGTTAACGAACTTCAAGCCTTCTACCTTCACGTCCTCAACGGCGATTTTCTTACCAAGACCGAGCTCGGTAACATCGATGTTGATGCGATCGGGGAATGCGGTGTAGATACCCTGTACTTTGAGTTTGCGCATAGCTTGAACCAGTTTACCACCGGCTTTCACACCCTCTGCGAGACCGTTCAGCTGAACAGGAATCTCAACAATCACCGGTTTCTTCTCATCTACTGCGAGGAAATCGATATGCAGTGCTTTGCCGTCAATCGGGTGGAACTGCAACTCTTTCACAACAGCTTTGGTTTTCAGTTTGCCGATCGTGAGGTCAACAATCTGAGTGTCCGGAGTGTAAATGAGTTTACGAACGTCAGCGGCTGCTACGGTGAAAGTAGCGTTCTGACCGCAACCGTAGAGGTTGCAAGGAATCAAATTTTCTGCGCGGAAAGCTTTAGCGGCTTTCTTGCCGTACTCGCTACGGGGAGTACCTACCAATGCAAATTCTTTCATTTTGTTTTGTTTTAGTGTTACTTAATACCGTGTATTCCATACACTTTAATAGTTTGGCGCTTCGCGTTTGATGCTCAAACTAAAGGCTGCTGCTGCAGCCTTTGTTGTCCACCGAGGAGTCGAACCTCGCTTCTCGGAACCAAAATCCGGTGTAATACCGATATACGAGTGGACACCACAAATCGCTCTCTTTTTCAAAAGCGGGTGCAAAAGTACTGCTTTTTTTTCAATTACGCAAATTTTTCAGCAATTATTTTTCATTTTTGGTCATTTTTTCGCGCTTCATCAAACTTGGCCTTCATGGTCTGGTTGCCGTAAGTGAGTTTCTTGACGCTCAAATCCATAGCGTTGTTGTTCGCCAGGCGGAGTTGGTTTGCTGAGGTGGTCAGCGCTTCTTTCACTTTCTCTAAGGAACGGATAGAGGTATCAATCTGTCGGATGGCCTCCTCGTAGTTCTTGTGCGCACTGAGCACATGTTTGCCAAAGCCCTCTTGAAACTTGGCTAACTTCTCCTCAAAGTCGGTTACGTCCACTTGTTGTGCCTTGGCGAGCATGAGTTCGCGTTTGGCATCCAGACTCTTCTTGCTCGTTTGGCAGAGCAGGGTGATGATGGGGATGAAGAACTGCGGACGGATGACATACATCTTCTCGAATCGGTGACTCACGTCCACGATTCCGCCGTTGTATAGTTCGCTCTCGGGCTCGAGCATGGACACGAGCACGGCGTACTCGCAGTTTTTCTTCTTGCGGTCGGAGTCCAGTTTGGCGAAGAAATCCTCGTTCTTGTGCTTCGTAGCGGTGGCGTCGTTCTCGTTCTTCATCTCGAACATGATGGATATATACTCCACTCCGTCGTCACTCTTGTCGCGAAAGACGAAGTCGCCCTTGGTACCCTCCACGACCTCGTTGTCTTTCTCGAAATAGGCGTTGGGCATCATCTGACGCAGGTTCTGCTCAAAGAGCGTCGAGCAGTGCTGCTCCAGCGTCTCGCCGACCATCTTGGTGGACAGGCGCACTTTCATATCCTTGTAGTACTCCACCTGTTCCTGCGCCGTTTTCAGTTGCGCCTCCAACCGCATATAGGACTCCGTCGCTTTCTGCCTAACCTCCATCACCGCCAGTTGCTTCTGTTGCTCTGCTTGCTGAATCTGAGCCTGCAGGGTTTGTATCTGCGATTGAAACGTTTGAATCTGCAACTGCTGCTCAGCAGCCAAACGCGCACGCTCGGCTTCCTGCCGCGCGGCCTCGGCCTGCTTCTCCGCCTGCAGGCGTGCCTGTTGGTTCTGCTCCAATTCATGGAGTCGGCGAGTCAGCTCGGCATCAAACTCTGCGTTCTTCACTTGGCTCAACAATGCGGCGAAATCGCTCTCGTCAACGTTGAACACTTTGTTGCAATGGGGACATCTCAGTTCTTTCATGATATGCGTTTATTTGAAATAATTCTACGCCAGTATTAATATACTCGTTGAATCCAGTAGTCGAAGAAAATATCATAGACACTATAAATTCCTTTTTCTAGGGTCACAAAATCCTTTTCCAACAACCCTCTCATGGCAGATTGGACGGTGCTTGCAGATTGAAGACTATATTTCTCCACAAAAGCAGCCGAGGTAATGCTTTTTGTCGGACCATTTTTAGACAATGCCACGAGTGTAACTGTTTGTTTCTCCGGCAAGCGTGAAATAGTCTCTTCGTAGACATATGATTGTGTTTTAAGAATATAATCCAATGCCTCTTCCACTTGTGCGACATCGCAAGTTCCGCCCTCGCGCGTAAAACCATATAGCACATTAAATAACTTTTGTGTGTACCACGTCACGCCTCGACTGAGCGCATATACAGCCTCCGTTACACCGTCTTCCAATGTGCGATTTCCTTCGGCGAAAAGGGCTTTAGCAAAAGCATCATAGGCGGTCTTGTCAATAGGGTCAATGTGCATCAACGATACGCTCTGGTAGAAAGGTCGCGAAGCGCTGGTGAACATCGTACTCATTGTGTGGCGTTGGCTGCCGGAGAAGATAAACTGTGCGTTATGACATCGTTGCACATAGGTGCGGAGGGTTGCTTCTATGTTTTTCTCAGGGAACTTACCAATCTGCTGGAACTCATCAATTGCCACTATACAAGGGCGATCTGCCGCATCCAAATAGCGGAAGATTTCTTCAAGCGTAGTTTCGGCCTCCTTAATGTCTCCGATTTGAACCGTGAATGTCGGGTCTCCCATTGGCGAAAAACTCATTCCTGATTGAATCGAGCGCATCGTCTGCCAGAAGCGATCCAACGCGCGCGCACCAAAAGGCTTCAGCCGAATAAGAATCTCACGACTGAGTTTACGTACCAATTCACGTAACGACTTTGTGTCATAAATATCAATGAAGAAGGTATAGTAATGTTCTTGTATCTCGGGCATACTAAAGTAATGCTCGATTAGTCCGCTTTTACCCATACGTCGTGGGGCGATAAGCGCCACATTATTACCATTTGCAATTTCATGACGTAGTTGCTCGATTTCTAGTTCGCGGTCACAAAAGTAATGCGCGCCCTCGTAGCCGCTGATTACAAACGGATTATCTATTATCTTCATGATTTTTATTATTTTATGATTATTAGAAAGTAATAAAATCTCAGATCCGCTGCAAAAGTACTGCTTTTTTTTCAATTACGCAAATTTTTCAGCAATTATTTTTCATTTTGGGTCATTTTTCACCATCTTTCCTTGAGCACCATACTGATTTATACACATACTTATCCGAATCAGACTGGCGACACACAATCGACACAGAATCGAATCGAGCCATTTGCAAGCCAATATCACCATTAGGTCGGATATCAGGCTCGACTATGACTCGATAACGGCTCGACAATGGCTCGATATTCGCTCGATACAGGCTCAAGGTCTGACTGTACACAGTAAGTAAATGTTAATGAGACTGTGAGACTCTGAGACTCTTTGCACAACCAGCACTAAATCAGCAGATTACACACGAAAAAGAATCTCAAAGAGTCTCAGAGTCTCATTGATTAACTTACTTTTCTATAATGACCATATTCGATTTTCTCTACTCGTCCTTGCTCTTGCCATGTATCATTCCAGCGAATGATAGTAGCCCGAGAAATACCTTGTAATTTTGCTTCAGAGATGAGTTCTTGGAGCTTGTACTCTGGTTTGAGTTGATCAAATAGGACACGGCGTTGGTCAAGCGGTTTAATCTCCGGAACGATATCTTGGGCATCGCCATCAATCATCCGATAAGCGGCCGCCATATGCAGGAGCAGACGATTGCCTATGATTTCTGCCGTTTCGTAGTCATCGTCGGCGCATTCGGCAAAGTTGCCTCGCAGAGCGGAGAGTATCATCGCTATCCGTTCGATTTGGACAGCCATGCGGACAACAGCAGAATGGAAGTTCTCTCCAAGCAAACCGATAAGCGTGGTGTATTCCGTTTCGAGATGTTCGCCCAATCGCTCTTTCTGCGCATCGGTTAAACTCCATTCGCGTTCTTCGCCCTGACTAAACGATTCGTAAAGACGCAACAATTGGTGTCCCACTTGCTTTGGGATGAGCGATTGCTCGCCTCTGGCGGACACATACCGTTTATCGAACGGATTCGTTCCGCGAATGACGACTGTCAGCAATCGCGAGAAGTAGCCGTTCTCCACCGAAGGAACCAAGGCACGATACTGATTGAAGGTGCCGGTGAGCAACATTGACAGTTTCGGACATCGGACTTCCGAAGCGCCGTTACAACGATTACGACTGATGGATTCATGTTCCGCCGCTTTGCGCAAAGCCGTGTTGTAATTGGCTGCGGACGTCTTCCAGATATCCGTGATCACCGATCCTTCGGATTCATGCATATAACCGCAACCGGATCGTTCAGCGAGTGCTTTATACCACGCGGCGAGCGTACTATCGCCAGCGATCAAAAGCGGATGCTGCTCATCAATCACGCGCATCATCTCCAGCGCTTGGTTTGCGATTCCTTTTCCCGAAGCCGCAGCTGCCAGAATGAAGCATTGGAGATTCGCATAATACTTCTTTCCCGTTGGTCCATAACGGAAATATAAGTTAGGAGCGCATGCACTTGCGCCCGCGAGCGTTGACATAAGAATGATGTCTTTTTCGTCGGCGGTTGTTGCCAAAAACAGCATACGTTGTAAACTCTCAGGAAGTTTTTGCACGTCGAGATGCTCAACGATGCGGAGGTCATCCTGTTCCTCCATAGACAAAGAATGGATTTTTTCCATAATTAAGGTTTGATTAAAATTAATAATGTTGACTGTGGATCCTCAAAATCCGGAGCAAAGATACAACAAATTTTTGATATATGCAATAGTTTGTCCCGCGTTATGCGAATCCGAATTCTGAAATCCGATGCAAATATACGATAAAGAGTAGGTGTTTTCCAAATTTTTTTTGCATTTTTTTCATTTTTGAAGGAATTTTGCAAAAAACGCACACCTTTCGATGTGCGTTGAGAGTTATAACGATCAACTATTACTTAGCAACGACCAAGTAGTAGTTTTTCTTGCCTTTTTGGAAAAGGAGGTATTTATTATTGAGTAATTGGTGATTGGTAATTGGTGATTGGGGGTCGGTGAGTTTCTCCTTATTGAGGGAGAAACCGTTGGCCTGAATCATCTTACGCGCCTCTCCTTTGGAGGGGAAGATAGATGTCTTCTCCGCAAGGAGATCCAACGGTCCGATGCCGGCTTTGAGTTCGTCGAGGGCGATCTCGTAGGTCTCCACACCATTGAAGACATCGAGGAAAGTTTCTTCATCGAGTGCGCGGAGGGCGTCCGCGGTGGCGTTACCGAACAGGATATTGGTAGCCTCGACGGCTTTGTTATAATCCTCCTCGGAGTGCACCATACAGGTGACCTCTTTGGCGAGCCGCTTCTGCAGCACACGGAGGTGCGGCGCGGCGTCATGCTCGGCGATAAGCGATTCAATCTCCTCGCGGCTGAGGGAGGTGAAGATCTTGATATAGCGCTTCGCATCATCGTCGGACACATTCATCCAGAACTGGAAGAACTTATACGGCGAGGTATATTTGCGGCTGAGCCATACGTTGCCGGATTCGGTCTTGCCGAACTTACCTCCGTCGGCCTTGGTGATGAGCGGACAGGTGAGTGCAAAGGCGTCATTGCCGGTGATCTTACGGATGAGGTCGGTGCCGGTGGTGATATTACCCCATTGGTCGGAGCCGCCCATCTGCAGTTTGCAGTTCTTATGCTCGTTGAGCCAGACGAAGTCATAGCCCTGTAGGAGCTGGTAGGTGAACTCGGTGAACGACATACCCTGCGAGAACTCGCCATTGAAGCGCTTCTTGACGGAGTCCTTCGCCATCATATAATTGACGGTGATGAGTTTGCCGATATTACGCGTGAAATCGAGGAAGGTATAGTCCTTCATCCAATCATAGTTATTGACGAGTTCGGCGGCATTGGGTTCGCTGGAGTTGAAGTCAAGGAAATGCTCGAGTTGCTCGCGGATACAGGCTACGTTATGGCGCAAGGTCTCCTCGGTAAGCAGGTTACGCTCGGCGGACTTGCCGGAAGGGTCACCGATCATACCGGTAGCACCACCGATGAGGGCGATAGGCTTATGTCCGCATTGCTGGAAATGGCGCAGCATCATGATACCGCAGAGGTGGCCTATATGCAAGCTATCCGCCGTGGGGTCGATACCCACGTACGCCGTGGTCACTTCCTTCATCAGCTGTTCCTCCGTTCCCGGCATGATATCCTGCAACATGCCTCTCCATCTCAGTTCTTCTACAAAATTTTTCATATATCTGTCTGTTTATTTATCCTCAAAATACTTAAGGTCCGTCTGCGCGCTGAAGACATAATTCGGGAAGACGAACAAGGTGCCCCACTCGAGGTACTTATCAATCAGATACCACGGGGTGTCCTCTCCATGCTCGAGGTTAGTGACGACATGGATACTGCGCGCAGGCATCATGCCCTGGGCGAAGAGGAGGGCGCGGTTGCCATCCTTATCCACCGCCATATCCACCACAATCATCGCGTGCCCCGGGTTGCCGCTGGTGACGAACACATCGCCTATCCGGACATCCTCTATCTTGCGTTGCGGCAGCTCTTTCTCGAGCGAAGCAGTGTTGGCATAGGAGAAGACATAATCCATGTATTTGCGGAACTTGGCGCGCGAGTAGTCGCCTTTGACATAGTCGGTATAGTTCATCCGCTTGCCGCTGAGGGCGTTGAAATGGATCTTGCTGTACTGCTTGGTGGTATAGAGGTAATCGCCGCGCAGGTACATCACTGCGTCCGCGCACTGCATGAGGTCTTTGTTACCTATATCGATGTCGAGCACAGCCTCGCACGCGAACTGCGCCATCGTACCGAGTCGCTCGCCTTTGTAGTCATAGACAGTCCAGTCACCCTTGAGCGGGTAGTTACGGAGGAACTCGGCGAACGAGCCTTTGGGCACCTTGACGCGTCGGAATCCCTCGCGGGGGTTGATATCGCCGATGACATGCATGTCGTCATACAGTTTCCATTCGCCCTCGGGCTCGAGCGGCGGCAGTTTGGCGAGTTGCTCTTCGGTCACGTCATCCCACACACTCTTTTTCTTGGGTTTGACGAAGTCAATATCCTGCACCAGACGGACAGCGAAGCCGTGATGCCATGTATCGAACATGTTCGCGTTCGCTTTGTTAGCCATGAAATAGACACCCTTGGCGTCCACCGTTCCTTCGCCCTCCTGGCGATACATAGAGGAAGACCAATAAGCGCCGACCTCTCCAATGCCGAGTATCTGCTTGCCGCTCCGCACACCGGCAGCGGGCAGGAAGACGGCTCCGTTCTTCTCCATGCGTTCCCATTGCTCGGCGGTATAGGTATTTGTTGTCCAGTTATTCGGCTGCGGACGGAAAGCGAGTCCCTGCGGCAGCTGCCAGCTATCGGGCAGGACAACATAGCCGTGGTGATTGTTCACCGTTGCCTGTCCGCGCAGGTTGCGGGCATTGGGACGGCGGTCGAAGAGATAGATCCACTCGTCGGAGGTCAGTGTGCGCCACAGGTAGAGATCCGGATAGCCGGCACCCTCATAGCCGTTCGCACCCCACTCTTTATAGCCATAGAAAGTAGAATAGACATAGAAGGCGGAGTTCTGCGACATGTCGCCCCCCCACTCGAAGAGGTCCGCCCAGCCGTCAAAGCCGCGTTTGAGCTTGGTGTTATCACATTTGACGCCATTGAAATAGACATCGCCCTGCGTGGCATCACCTACTATCTCCCACTGGTGCTCGGCGATGCGGAAAGCGGGATAATAGCCTGCCTCGCTATACTGCGCGTTGCCTCGCGTGAAATACACTTTCTTGGTAGCGCTGACGGAGAAGATACCGGGTAGCGCGCCTTCCGGAACAGGGTTAGCCACAATCCCGGCGGCGGCCAACGGGCCCGTCAAAACGGCGCATAGCAATGCGAGTAAAAGCTTTCTCATACAGGTATTTGTTGTTTCGCGGCGCAAAGGTACAACAAAAATCGCACATATGCAAGTTTTTTTTGCATAATTCAAAAAAAAGCAGTACCTTTGCAGTCGATTTTGAATAGTATGGCAACTATTGCGGAGATACGGAAGCCGATAGAGGCGGACTGGAAGCGGTACGAAAAAGTGCTGCGCGAGTCATTGCACGCGGACGATAAGGTGCAGCAGCAAGTGCTGGATTATATCGCTTCGCGCAACGGCAAGCAGTTACGTCCGCTGCTGGTGCTGCTGAGCGCGCAGTTATGCAATCCGATAACGGACAAGACACTCCGTTCGGCGGCAGCACTGGAGATGCTGCATAACGCGAGTCTGGTGCATGACGATGTGGTGGACAACTCGGACACACGTCGCGGTCAACCCGCCGTGCATACGCAATGGAGCAACAAAGTGGCGATACTGACGGGCGATTATATGCTGGCGAAAGTGATTGGACTGATTGCCGAAGTGCGTAACATCCGTATCCTTGAGATCGTGTCCAACCTCGGCCGCAGCCTCTCGAGCGGCGAGATGATACAGCTGCATGTTGGTCAGTCGATGTGGATTGACGAGGCGCAGTACCTCAATATCATCGACCGCAAGACTGCGCAACTCTTCCAAGCATGCGCAGAGGCGGGTGGCGAGAGCGCGGGTTGCACGCCGCGCCAACGGAAGGCACTGAGCGAGTTCGGACGGCTGTTAGGGCTATGCTTCCAGATCAAAGACGATATCTTCGACTACAGCGACCTGGAGGAGTTGGGCAAGCCGACGATGAGTGATCTGCGGGACGGCAAGGTGACGCTACCGCTTATCGAAGCGCTGCGCCGTGCGCCGAAGGACGAGGCGGCACAGATAAAGGCATTAGGCGAATGGTTAGTCGGACAACCCACCCCCGCCCCCTCCCTAGAGGGAAGGGAGGAAGAGACGCGTGCGCTGCAGCAGATCAAATCGTTTGTGCTGCGATTCAAGGGCGACGAGTACGCCGTTCAACAGATGCTGAGGTATAAAAGAGAAGCCACGAAAGCGCTGAGCGTCTTCCGTGACTGTAACGAGAAAAGGAGTCTGATCGGTTTATTGGATTACGCCATCAACCGAGTCAATTGACAATAGATCCAGAATCTCTTGCATAAACGCGTTAACAAGCAGTTGACGCGCTTTTTGTTTGCCGATGCCGCGCTGCTGCATGTAGAAGAGTGCAGCTTCGTCGAGTTGGCCTGTGCTGGCGCCGTGCGTAGCCTGCACATCGTCGGCGTAGATCTCCAGTTGCGACCGGGTACGCATCTGTGCCGTTTCGGAGAGAACGAGGTTCTTGTTGGTCTGATGCGCCTCGGTCTTCTGCGCATCGGGAGCAATCTTTAGGTCGCCGATGAAATATCCGCGGGCATTATCATCCAATACGTATTTGATGAGTTGATTGGACTTGCCGCCTCCCACGGCATGCTTCACATGCGTCTCGGTAGTCAGCTGTTCGTCGCCGCGCAGGAAAGCAAGGACGTAGATCTCGGTCTCGCATCCTTCGCCCGCTTGCTCGACGGTTATTTTGTTTGAGGTCGTTTGAGGTTGTTTGAGGTCGTTTGAGACGATGCCTATCTTCACGCGCGAGCCGGCTTCCTGAACGATATGCAGATCGACCTCGGGCTCGTTGACAAACACGCGCTCGAACACTTCACCCTTATGCAATACTCTCGTATCCATGTTCCTCCAGTTCAAGTGCGAGGTTCTTATCTCCGGTTTTGACGATCTTGCCGTCCGCCAAGACATGCACGAAATCCGGCACTATATAATCGAGCAAACGCTGATAATGGGTGATGACGATAGCGGCGTTCTGCGGCGTTTTGAGTCGGTTGACACCCTCCGCAACGATGCGCAGCGCATCGATATCCAGCCCCGAGTCCGTCTCGTCCAATATCGCGAGGCGCGGCTCTAACATAGCCATTTGGAAGATCTCGTTTTTCTTCTTCTCGCCACCCGAGAAGCCCTCGTTGACGGATCGGTTGTTGAGTTTGTCCGGCAGTTCGAGCAGTTTCTTTTTCTCGCGCATAAGCGATAGGAACTCCTTCGGCGAGAGCGGTTCTTTACCTTCGTATGCACGTTTCTCGTTGACCGCGGTACGCATGAAATTGGTCATGCTCACTCCGGGGATCTCGACGGGATATTGAAAACTAAGGAACACGCCCGCGCGCGCACGCACTTCCGGTTCCATCGCCAGCAGGTTCTCTCCGCGCAGCCATACTTCGCCTTCCGTCACTTCATAAGCCGGGTGGCCGGTCAACACCGCGCTGAGCGTGGACTTGCCTGCGCCGTTAGGGCCCATGATAGCATGCACCTCGCCTTCGTTGATCACAAGGTTCACGCCTTTGAGTATCTCTTTGCCGCCAATAGAGGCGTGCAGATTGCTTATCTCAAGAAGTTTATTCATGCTTATTCATCATTTGCGGGTGCAAAAGTACTGCTTTTTTTTGACATATGCAAATGTTTGCGCCATTTTCCGAACACCACATATCCGAGTACGAGCACCGCCATCAGCATCAACGGCACCTCACCGACAGGAACGGGATCTCCGGCAAACGGATCAGGAGGCAGATCCGGCCCCGTACGCTCACGTTGCGGACCGGAGAAAGAAGCCGCGGTGGTAGCATTTTCTGCCGCCACATTCTCCCAGTTGCGTTGCGAAATAGATGCCGCCGACAGACTAACGCCACTCCTGCTTGCTACGACATAAGGAGAGGGCGTGGGTCTGGGAGCCGTTGTGACCGGTAACATCGCGGAAGTAGAGCGCATGGTAGCCTGGGGACGCATAGCCGGCTGGGCATAGCTCTCCCACGCGTGGGCGCTTACACACGAAAGCACACACACGCACAAAACAAGCAATATGTACTTGCAGTTCTGCACGACGTTAGTTATTAACGAACCCGGATGCCGGAGGCGTTATATAATTGGTCTTCGTTTTGGATAAACAGTTGTCCGTTGATGATGATCTTGCGCGGCTGGCCGCTTTCACCATTCCATATATCGACTATCGAGGTAGGCACATCGCGTTTCTCGATGGAGATCCACAAGCGACCGTTATATGTACCGGCTGCATCCGTCGTCAATGTATAGGAGTCAACAAGTAAGTCTGTCTGCGTATGCTCCTCATTATCCATCAACCACACATGCGCGATGTCATCCGACATATATTTCGCCTCTGCATAAATCTTCATTCCTCCTGCCGACGGCTGTACGAAACCTACAGGAATCGAATCCGCGTCAGCATAACTCAGTGCATCAAATACCTGATTCACACCTTCATGGATCGTATAGATATTCGTTTGCCCGCCATTCGGCCACTTTATCAAGTCCGCACCGACTTCATAGGCGGTACTATACTTATCATCCAAAATCAACGTAAACAGATCTTCCGTATCACCCAAGCCGTAGATGCTGATCCGCGACGAATTGTCCTCCTCGTTCATCAAGCCCATTCTACGCGCAGGAGCACTGTTCTTACTTACGGCTGTTCCCGCAAAGTGAATACCACTCACGCCGCTTGCCAACTGCACGAACACAGCACTGAACGGCGGGATATTCTGACCTATCATCTCCGTCTGCGTATAAGTACCGGTACTCGGATTGAAGATGGTTACATACGCTACACCATCTGTGCCGTCCTCCAATACGTACCACGGATCAACCCATTCATCGTTCTCATCCAGCACTTTCTGCAATTTACCGCACGTGACGTCACTCACGCTCACCGCGCTATAGTTCTGCAGGAACGGATTACCAATCAAGTTCCAACCGACATCGTACGGCTTGCTACTATTTGCTCCTGCCGCCACTACGGTCTTGTTGATAGAAGTCTCGCTTGACCAACTACCCACCGCCATCGGGAACCGAAGCGTACGATAGGTATGACCGGTAGCCGACTGTTTGCGGTCCATCGCAATGAGATATCCGCGACCGGCCTTCAGTGTTGTTTTGTTCTGATAGGTCTGATCCGTGATATCGTTGATATGCGTCCAATAGGATGTCGACGCAGCACCGCCGTTGGCTGCACGCGTTACGCCATCATAATAGTAGATATGATAGTCCTCATTCATGTTGGCAAACGAGGCATTTCCGTTATTGGCTGCCGGGTCTGCATAGTTGATGTTGGAAATCGTTACATCGTACGGCAATGCCATCCAATAATAACGGCTATCATCGATTCGACGGTCGTGATTAAGCGTCGAGCAACCAAACGATCCTTGAATCACTGCCGATGGTGCCAGTTCGTCACCATTGGTTCGCATGGTAAGCGAGGAAGCCGTGAACGACTTGCCGGAAGCGAGATTGAATCGTCCACCCGGATAAACCGTAATATCGCGGACAGTCTTGGCTTCATCAGCAATAGCTGTGCCACCGTTGAGAATAATCAGATCACACGTGGAGCAATCCGTTACAGCGTCCGTCACAGCCGAGATACGGGTATAGGAACTTACCAATAACGGCGTTTTGAATATCTGCGATGTGGTACCCCATTGAATAAGCAATGGCACACAAGGATTACTTGCCACATCGTAAGACAATGTATATGTACCGTCACCATTGGCGCTACCGTTCTTACCATTCACACTCGGCGTACCGGTCAGTGAATATGATTCCACTATAACACCATCCGTCATCCACTCTACGATTTCTATTCCTTCGCCACAAGCAGGATAGGACGACCAAAGACTACCGTTAGAATAAACAGCATAGAGTTGGTCCATATCCTGTTTGGGATGGTACGATGCATTGTAAGTTATCATTCCCGTCGGAGCAGAGTTACGAGCCTGAACCGCCTTCTTCTCCACCCAGCCGACTAGCGACCAACCGTCCGACGCACAACTGGTAGTCGGCGTTTTTCCGCTCAACGAGATAGCCGTACCGGCACTGGTCTCCGTCACATGAATGGTATCTTTACCTCCGGCAAACTGACCACCGCAAGCATCCAGAACAAGCGTAAATACCGAACAGTGCGGCCATGAGTTAAATTCATTACCTGTTGATACTTGTTTATAGATATAGAACTTAAACTCATTTTTGTTATAATTATTAGCATTATCCTCATTGGTCTGATTGGCCTCTGCCTTTAAATGATAAGAGGTATAACCAGTCTCCTCGAAATAGAAAGGAGATGTAGCATTCTTCAAATAAAAGAAATAAGCTGTGTTTTGATTATAAGCCAATGGTTGGTTGTTGCTTTCAAAATAAGTTCCGTTATAAGTCCAAAGAACAGTACTCGGAGCTGTAGAAATAACACCAGTTGTCGTATTGGCAGTAATTGCGACCAAACTCCATTTAGAGCCACTAATATACGAATTGGACACTGCTTTATTCTGTGCGTTGTTAGTAATGATATATGTGCCATCTTCTACTACTTCCGAAGAAGAAGATATTCGCTGATAAGAGATTTCACCATCTCCATTTTGATACACGGCATAAAGTGTAATACTATCCTGCAATGGCACATATGTATCAGTTGATGTATAAAGCACACCAGGAGCATTGGTGGTAGCGTTCAAGCCACTTCCCACACGCCAACCAGCGAATTTCCATTCATCACAATCGGGTGCAACTGCCACCGGGACAGAAGCATTATTCAATGCTATACCGGTCGTTGAGCTTACATTTTCCACGCCAATTGTTGCATCTTTAACTCCGCTGAATGTACCCTCACCGGAATTGAACAATACGGTATAATTCTCGCATTTCGGAGTTTTGGAATACAGCGTTACTTGGCGATAAATATGAATATTGCTTGTCGCTGCTGCTTGCGACAAGAACTTTGTAGCATTGGCTGTCAAATAATTCTTCGCTGCATAGTTACTACGGATGCTGAAGTTTGTCTCGCCGGAAACAGTGAATTCATCGCTCCAGCGACTCCACGGATAGGTATAAGAGTAGGCATAATCGCTACGCGTCATATCCAGATGTTTACCATTAGAGTCTTTAAGTCTCCATGCTCCTTTTACTCCTTCCAGTGTCCATACAAGTGCAGCATCATCTACCGAGTTCATTTCTCCGGCAGCTTTGGCCACCGAAGCATTGTAACCCACAGCGGACTCTGCAGAAGACAACACATAATACGTTCCGCTATTATTATAGGCGATTAATATCTTCTCGCCCGCTTGCAGCGTATTCGGGTCTTCCACTTGCTCCCAAGTGGTTGATTTACGACGATAGACCGCATGCAAAGTCTCATCGCGTTCGGGATAATACACCTCTCCCTGCAACCACAAGCGCTTGGGCAACTCTGCCGCATCAGTAGCCAATGCGGAACCACTTTCCGTCCACCCGGCAAACTCCCACAGCGCATTACAAGCATTACCTCCGGTATACGGCGTCGCCGCCGGCAATACTACACCGTGATGATAGCCACTTTCAGTAATAGCATCGGAAGTTTTATTGTTTACGCGCCCATTCGCTCCCGGATTCAGTGTTACTGTATAGTTGGATGTGCTACAATCAGGAGTACTTGTAAAAATCGTTTGTTGACGAAGAATATAGAAATCCCGATGGAAGTTCCGTTCATTCAATGGATCTTCATAGAAGCCAATATAACCGCTAAGAGATTTGTATTGTAGAGTAAATTTATTCCAATCAGAACGCGTTAGTACTCCATCGGCATTTCCGCTATAACTATTTATTCCCCGTAAATTGTTTAAATCAAGATAATAGTTAGTATACGGATTGTACATAGACCAATAATGGTTCGTCGCATCAGTTTCGGAAAGAATATACAATATTGATTGCTTTTGAGCATCTGATAGCACATTCGAACTATTAATATCCACATAACCAGAAGCCCATGTTGTATACGCATTATAAATAGAAACACCACTGATACCGTCTGCCGTTGGGTATATAATTGGATATTGAATTGAATAAGAATAATTTCGCCCTTGATACCGAATTGTACCACTAAAATTCACATCGTTAACAACGATATACTGGCTACCCGTAATCAATTGATCGTTGACATAAATCTCGCAATAACGGTCCGTTTTATATCGGTACACGGCATAAAACTCCTCACTGATGGATGACAAACGATACAATTCTCCCGCTCGATGAATCTCTTGCGTCAGCTCATCGGTCGGACCATAAGGCGAGCCACTGGCAATCCAACCGGCGAACTCCCAGTTGCTACATGCATTCAAAGTCGGCGTAGGTAAAGTAATACCCGCGCCATCACTGGCCTCACTTATCGAAGCATCACTGCTGCCATTCACCAAACCAGAGCCGGCATGGAACTGCGCAGTATATGCCCAGGCCGCCGTGGTGGCTGCAAACATCGTGATAATTATAAACAGAATCTTTTTCATTTTCGTCCCTTTTTTCATAGTTTCTCATGGGCGCACGAGTAAGCGCGTGCGAAATCGGCTGCAAAATTACAAAAAATATTTCAATTTACCAAATAAAATTTCGTTTTTGCAACATAAATATTACAAAAATTAACAAATATTGCACAAAAGTGTATATTTTCTTGTGAAAATATGTACAATTTTTAAGATTTCGTAAAAAGGGAGGAATCAAGAAAAATACAACTTTTTGGTCACGACAAAAGTGCGACGAAACTGCGTTCAAAGTGCGTTCGGAATTTAGAACATTTTGGCATTTTTGTTGTACCTTCGAGGGCACCGACATTACCTATAGTAATCCCACCTCGAAGCTACAGTCGCAGTATCCTGCAACTGGCACCTAATTAGTCCAAAAGCAAAAAAAGCAAGCTTTTTTATTTTTTTTGTCCTAATTATTTGCACAATTGATTATTTTGTTGTACCTTTGTAGCCGATTTTGGAAAAGCAGATAATTTAAGCAAAAAATATGGAACTTTTTAAGAAGTATTTGGGCGTTGTCCTTTTGTTGTTAGGCGTTATATGCCTCGTGGTGTATAAGTTTGCATTGCCGCAGAACTGGTTGCTGATTTTGGCTATGGTTCTGGAGTTAGGCGGCATATTTGCCTACATCTTCATCAATAAAAAGGGCTGATAACGCATGGCAAATCAGGGCGGATTCAATGATGCTGTGAAGTATCATCTGACAGGCATGTACCAGGACTGGTTCCTGGATTATGCTTCCTATGTGATACTGGAGCGCGCTGTGCCGGCAATTGAGGATGGTCTCAAGCCGGTGCAACGTCGTATATTGCATGCGATGAAGACGGTGGACGACGGCAAATACAACAAAGTTGCCAACATCGTCGGCCAGACGATGCAATACCACCCTCACGGCGATGCTTCCATCGGCGACGCGCTGGTGCAGTTAGGTCAAAAAGACCTGCTGATTGACTGCCAAGGAAACTGGGGAAATATCCTGACGGGCGACGGTGCTGCCGCACCCCGTTATATCGAGGCGCGTTTGAGTAAGTTCGCCCTCGAGACGGTCTTCAACCCCAAGACGACGGAGTGGATGAAGTCGTATGACGGACGTAAGAACGAACCTATCCATTTGCCGGTGAAGTTCCCGCTTCTGCTGGCGCAGGGGGTAGAAGGTATTGCCGTCGGTTTGAACTCGAAGATCCTGCCGCATAACTTCAATGAGCTCTGTGACGCTTCGCTGGCATACCTGCGCGGCGAGGAGTTCTCCTTATATCCTGATTTTCCAACGGGCGGCGTGATCGACGTGACGCGTTACAACGACGGCGAGCGCGGCGGAAGCGTGAAAATCCGCGCGCGCATTACCAAAGCCGACGACAACAAGACGCTCGTCATCACCGAGATCCCGTTCGGCACAACGACTTCGAAGATCATCGAGACCATTCTCAAAGCCAACCAGAAGGGCAAGATCAAAATCAAAAAGATAGATGACTTCACGGCGGACCAGGCACGTATTGTGGTGCAGTTAGCACCGGGTTCGTCGTCCGACAAGGCTATTGACGCGCTCTACGCGTTCACGGACTGCGAAGTCAACATAAGCCCGAACTGCTGCGTAGTAGAGAACAAAAAACCGATTTTCACCTCCGTCAGCAACCTGCTCAAACTATCGTGCGACAACACAAAAGCGTTGCTCAAATGGGAGTTGGAGATCGAGAAAGGCGAGTTGGAAGAGAAATATTTCTACACCTCGCTGGAGAAGATTTTTATCGAGAACCGTATCTATAAGCAGGAAGGCTACGAGAACGCACCGAACAAAGAGAAGTTGATCGAATTCGTGGACGAGGCGCTGACGCCGTTCAAGCCGCAACTGATTCGTGAGGTGCGCACCGAAGATATCGAGAAGTTATTCGAGATCCGCATGATCCGCATCACGAAGTTCGACTCGAAGAAAGCGGACGAGCTGATGAAGGACCTCGAGAAGAAAATCAAGGCATGCGTGAAGAACCTCAACCACCTGACGGACTACACCATCGCGTGGTTTGAGATGCTGAAGAAGAAATACGGCGAGGCTTATCCGCGCCGCACGGAGGTTCGTAACTTCGGCGCCATCAACGTGAAAGCCGTTGTTGAAAACAACGAGAAGCTATATATCAACCGCGAGGAAGGCTTTATAGGCACGGGTCTGAAGAAAGACGAATTCCTATTTAACTGCTCCGACATCGACGATATCATCGTATTCCACAAAGACGGCAAATACAAGATCATGAAGGTGGCGGAGAAGCTCTTTGTCGGCACCGACACACTGCATATCGCAGTATTCAAGCGCGGTGACGACCGCACCGTCTATAACGTTGTTTACCGCGACGGCAAGAAAGGCACGTATTTCATGAAACGCTTCAACGTCACGGGCGTGGCGCGCGACAAGGAATACGACCTGACGCAGGGTAAGCCGGGTTCGAAGATTGTGTACTTTACCGCCAATCCGAACGGCGAGGCGGAAGTCATCCGCGTGGCACTGAAGCCGCAGTTGCACCTTAAGAAACTTGAGGTTTGCAAAGACCTCTCGGAGCTGGCTGTGAAGTCGCGTACGGCGAGAGGAAATGTGCTGACGAAATTTGAAGTGAAGTCCATCACGCTCAAGCAGAAAGGTCACTCCACGCTCGGCGGTCGCAAGGTTTGGTTCGACCCCGATGTGCTACGGGTAAACTATGACGAGCATGGTATCTACCTCGGCGAGTTCTGGGACGAAGACCGTATTCTCGTCATCAATAACGACGGCACCTACTATACCACTAATTTCGATCTCACCGCGCATTTCGAGGACAATATCTTGCGCATTGAGAAACTCGATGCCGACAAGGTTTGGTCGTTGATCCAATGGAACGGTGAGTTGAAGTATTACTACGGCAAACGCTTCCGTCTGGACGACGCGAACGCGAAAGTGCAATCGATGCTCGGCGAGGACGAGGAGTCCCGTTTGGCGGTTCTCTCCGACCGCGCGGAAGCCACTTTCCGCATCACGTTTGCGGACGACAAACATGAGCCGCTGGAGATCCTGATGGCAGAGTTTATCGACGAGAAGTCCGCCAAAGCCAAGGGCAAGCGCGTGACAACGCTCGAGGTGGCAAAGATCGAAGATATCACTCCCGAGCCAGAGCCCGAACCCGAAGAAACCGAAGAGCCGGAAGAGGATGAGGGGGAAGAGGTTAAGGATGAAGAGTTTGAGGTTAAGGATGAGGCTGCACCACAACAGGAGGCAGAAGAGCAAGAGGCGAAGGATTCGATAGAGGTGGAAGGTGTGACGATGACATTTGAGAAACCCGCTGACCCACAACTGGATTTATTCTAATGGAGATTATTTTAGGCAGTCAATCGCCTCGGAGGCGCGAACTAATGGCCGGTTTGGATATTCCATTCACGGCTATTTCTATAGATGCGGACGAGACATTTCCTGCCGATTTGAAGGCGGGTGACATTCCTTATTATATTTCGCGCGCGAAAGCACGCGCGTACGCGCCAAAGTTGCATGACGAGCAGTTATTGATCACGGCGGACACGATCGTTTGGTTGGACGGCCGCATGTTAGGCAAGCCGCATGACGAAGCGGAAGCATGCGCGATGCTAAAGACACTGCGCAACAAGACCCACCAGGTTTATACGGCAGTTACTTTCACTGAGAAAAACAAAGAGTTAGAGACGTTTGTCGATTGCACGGATGTGACGTTCGGCAACCTGACGGACGAAGAGATCGAGCACTATGTTGCCCAATACCGTCCGTTGGACAAGGCCGGTTCGTACGGTGTTCAGGAATGGGTAGGCTACGTGGCGTGCACGGCGATGAAAGGTTCGTATTTCAACGTGATGGGATTCCCCGTTCACCTCGTTTATCAGGCGCTCAAACGCCGCCTGGCACTTTAATCAATCAACACTATTTCCACGCGACGGTTCATCTGGCGATGCGCCTCGTCGTCGTTCGGCACTATAGGATCGCGTTCCCCGCGACCTTCTATCTCAATGCGCTCGACAGCTATACCGCGTTTGGTCATTGAGTCGCGCACCTCCTTACAACGTCCCTCCGAAAGAATCTGATTGGAACGGTCAGAGCCGATGTTATCCGTGTGCCCAACGATGCGGATGCGTTGATTCGGGCGCGAGAGCAAGAACTGATACAAATCCTGCAGCGCCTGCTCCGAAGAATCCAATATACGCGTCTTGCCCGTTGCGAAGTACATATTGTACAAAACGAACGACTTTACTTCGCGAGGCATGAGCACCACTCCTCCAAAGACATGCGGGTCGAAGATGGTGTCATTGAACGGGAAGTACTCGGGCGCAGTTGCCTCGATAGTATAGAACGGAATGCGGTCGTCGAGCAGTACGGCTATGATCGAATGGAGGCTGTCAGACGTCGTCTGCATGATTTTCCCTCCGGCGTTGTTACGAACTATGATGTTCGCTGCCACTGGTCGTGACGTGAGGCTATCGGTAACGGTGAACGTAAGTCGGACTTCCGGGTACAGCTCTACGCGCACGGTATCTTCATCCTCGCGATGGTTGAAGAAGATGGTATCGGATGGGAAATAGCCTAATCTGGAAGCCCGCACGATATATGTGCCGACAGGCAGCCCTTTGGACACACGCGCACGCTTGGCATCAGTGGCTTTGTTGAGTTTGGGTTTCTTGTCCGGCCGCGCGTAGATATCCTGGACAGTGACATGCGTAGCAGGAAGAGGTTCTCCGGTGCGCTTATCGAACGAATAGACATACAGAAGCGGTTTACCGTCTTTGATGCGTTGGCGTTTGGCTTTGCGTCGTTGCACCTCACGTTTCCGCTCCATCTTTGCTTTCGCTTTCTCGCGTTTCTGCGCGGGTGTCAACGCATAAAGCGGCTCACCGAGGAAGGCAAACAACAGAAGAGATATTATGTGCAAGCGCAGGCGCATGATGCTTTTTGTATAAAACAGGAGGGTAGTCTCGGGACTATCCTCCTGTCGTGGTCCCACTTGGGCTTGAACCAAGGACCCCCTGATTATGAGTCAGGTGCTACTAACCAACTGAGCTATGGGACCGATTATCTATTCTGACGGGCGTTGCCAAAGAGGACAAGGCTTTCGTCTTTAGTAATTCGCATTTCTTTCGCCGTCAGTTCCGGAATGATGAGCTTCGTACCGGGGTTGATGGCATTCGGGTTAGCAATCTTATCTTTGTTAGCGATGTAGATGTAAACCCAGCAGTAAGTATTGTTGTAGTACTGGCGAGCAAGCTTGGAGAGCGTGGTGTTCTTATCCGTTGTCACGGTCTCGCTAGCGCGCTGCTTGTACTCGTTCACTCTCTCTGGGCGTGCGCTCTCGTTGAGCGGGATGGTCTTAACAACCACAGCCGGCGTCTCTACGATCTTGATATCATCCGGATTTACATTCTCGTAATCATCGTCATCATCATTGTAAGCGGCACTTGCGGCAGCAGCGGAGCCACCCGGTCTACTTGCACGTTTCGCTTCAAGGTCTTTCTTCATGCTCTCGAAGGTAGCCTTATCAACGAGTCTGATAGCTGCACGGCGGTTAGGTCCGTAAGCACCTGTACTGCGGCGGCCGACGAGTTTACCCAGACCGGTGGAGTACATATGGCTGTCGTCCACTCCGTGCTCCTCGCGTAACTCTTCGATGACGTTGTTCGCGCGGATATCGCCCAACCTGTAGTTCAATTTCTCCGAACCGGTGTTGTCGCAGTAGCCGGTAACTACAGCGTAGAGCGACGGGTCTTCCGCCAAGCGGTCTGCCACCTGCTGGATGGTTATCAAGCCATCCTCACGTACTCGTGACTTGCCATTATCAAAGTAAACGTAATAGATATTCTTGTTATCCTCTTTGATGGTCTCTTTTGATTCCTTGATAACTTCACGGACGATGATACTGTCATGACGGATGTAAATCGTATCGTGGCAGCATATCGGATCGACATCACTCTTCACCTTCTTGTCGCCGTCGTCACTCTTCTGCTCTAACAGCGCAAGGCTGGAAATATTGCGCATATGCGTTTTCTTTACCGCTGCCAGTTTGAATCGCATATTCAGCGTCACGTCAACTATACCATCGTTATTCTTGGATGCCACGGCATTCATACCCGCATATCCACGTCCGTCAATATAGTCATTGATGAAATAGTTGTATGTGGCACGTACGCCGAGCGCCAAGGTACGGTTGAGGTTAAACTCAAAATTCATACCCGCCTGCAGGTATAACTGGCCGGCGTAATCCGTCATGTAACTCGGACCGAGTACTCCGTCTTCGTTGATATAATTGATGGTATTACCGCGTTTCCACGTGGGGTGATCGCCCGACGGGTCATCATGATACATCGTCGTTGATTTATACAGCGCGTACCCACCTCCTATAACTGCGTGTGCAGAGAATATCTTTTTCTTGGCATTGGGGAAGAACAGCCCCATGAAGTCCATCGAGACATACAATCCCATTTTGTGCATATGTCCGTTGAGCAGGGTATCGACGTTATTGCCGCCGGGCTTACCGGTCACGGTATACATATCGTACATATAGGTCAAGCCCAAGCCCCAAACGGGATTGAACGAGTATTCCAAATCGATACCGGCATTGGGAATAGCCACTGCGTGCTGCTTCTCGGAATTGAAGTCGCCATCAAACCAGTTAAAGCCCACATGCGGCGTCAGCGACCAGTGGGAATAACCAGGCGCGAGTTCCTTATTTTCAGATACTTTATAGGGGTGTGCACCTTTCAGTTTTTGCTCCTTTTCCTGCGCCGTGGCAAACACCGCAAAGCACAGAAGAGAGAGGATAAATAGACTTTTCTTCATGGTTAGAAAAGAGATGTTCGTTCTCAAATTCACAATTCAGGGTGCAAAGATACAACTTTTTTTTGACATGACCAAATATTTTTGAAAAAAAATATATTTTTTATACGAAGTATTGCACATATGAGATTTTTTTTGTATCTTTGCAGCGTTATTGAGAATTCTAATCAAACATACCTTATAACATGGACATTTTGGAACAAATGGTTGCGCGTGCGAAGGCCAATCCGCAGCGCATCGTGTTGCCGGAAGGCGACGAACCGCGTACGTTAGAAGCTGCCAATATCTTATTACGAGATAAGATTGCGCAGCTTATTTTAATCGGTGACCCAGAGAAGATCAAGGGCATGGCGGCAGAGAAGGGATTTGAGCACATCAAAGAGGCGAAGATCGTAGATCCGCTGCGTGACCCGAAGATGCCGGAGTATGCGAACTTACTATTTGAGTTGCGAAAGGCGAAGGGCATGACAGAGGAAGAGGCGAAGAAGAAAGCGCAAGACCCGTTATATCTGGGTTGTCTGATGATCAAGGCAGGTGACGCTGACGGTGAATTAGCAGGTGCTCGCGGTACGACGGCGGACACTATCCGTCCGGCCTTCCAGATCCTGAAGACGAAGCCGGGTTGCTCGATCGTGAGCGGTGCGTTCCTCATGTTTACGCCGGCCAAGCAGTTGGGCGAGAACGGTTTTCTGTTGTTCGCCGACTGCGCCGTGAATCCGAATCCGGATGCCAAGCAATTGGCGGAGATTGCCATTTCTACGGCGGAGACGGCTCGCAGTATCGCCGGCATTGAGCCTCGCGTAGCCATGTTAAGTTTCAGTACGAAGGGCAGCGCGAAGCATGAGTTAGTGGACAAGGTACAAGAGGCAACAAAGTTGGCCAAAGAGATGGCGCCGGAGTTGCAGTTGGACGGGGAGTTGCAAGCAGACGCAGCATTGGTGGAGAGCGTAGCCAAAACAAAAGCTCCTGGCAGTGCAGTAGCCGGCAAGGCAAACGTGCTCGTGTTCCCTGACCTGCAGGCAGGTAATATCGGATACAAGCTCGTTGAACGCTTCAGCGGCGCAGATGCTGTAGGTCCTATTCTGCAAGGTATCGCAGCGCCGGTGAACGACCTTAGCCGCGGATGCAAGGTACAAGACATCGTTCAGATGGTCATCATCACAGCCAATCAAGCAATTAAATAACTTAAAATCACAATACACATGAAAATCTTAGTTTTGAACTGTGGTAGCAGCAGTATCAAGTACAAACTCTTCGAAATGGAGAGCAAGAAAGTGATGGCACAAGGCGGCATCGAGAAAATCGGTCTGCCGGATTCGTTCCTGTTAGTCAAACTGCCAAACGGCGAAAAAGTTAAATTCGAGAAGTCGATGCCGGAACATACAGTAGGTATCGAGTTGATTCTGGAGAAACTGGTGGACCCGCAGATTGGTTGCATCAAAGACTTGAAGGAGATCAACGCCGTAGGTCACCGCGTGGTGCACGGCGGCGAGAAATTCAACAAGTCGGTGCTTATCACGCCGGAAGTGAAGAAAGAAATCATTCAATGCGTGGACCTTGCTCCGCTGCACAACCCTGCTAACCTGAAGGGTATTGATGCTATTGAGAAGATCTTGCCGAACGTACCGCAAGTGGCTGTTTTCGACACGGCTTTCCATCAGACGATGCCGGACTACGCGTATATGTACGCCCTGCCGTACGAACTGTATGAGAAATACGCGATTCGTCGTTACGGCTTCCACGGCACCAGTCACCGCTATGTGAGCGCACGTGTATGTGAGTTCTTAGGTGTCGATCCGAAGAAACAGAAGATTGTTACCGCACATATCGGCGGAGGCGGCAGTTGTACGGCTGTGCTGAACGGCGAGAGCGTAGATACTTCTATGGGTCTAACGCCCGTAGAGGGTCTGGTGATGGGTACGCGCGCAGGTGATCTTGACCTCGGTGCTGCGACGTTTATCATGGATAAAGAGCACTTGAGTACGGCAGAGTTCAACAACCTCGTGAATAAGAAATCCGGTCTGCTCGGTGTGAGCGGTGTATCGAGTGATTGCCGTGATATCGAAGCGGCTATCAATCAGGGCAACAAACGCGCAGATTTGGCACGTAAGATGTTCATCTACCGCGTAAAGAAATACATCGGTGCTTATGCTGCTGCCATGAACGGCATCGATATTCTCGTGTTCACTGCCGGTATCGGAGAGAACGATCCTTATATCCGTGCAGAGATCATGAAAGGTTTGTCGTTCCTCGGCATCGAGTTGGATGAAGAAGCCAACAAGGTTCGCGGAGAAGAGCGTATTATCTCAAAGAAAGGCTCGAAAGTGACCGTTTGCCTTATCCCGACGGACGAGGAGTTGATGATTGCCAGTGATACCGAAGCGCTCATTTGACATTTGCCAGCAGACCATGAATAAACCGATTATTTACCAACTCTTTCCCCGTTATTTTGCGAACTACAACGAGACTCGCAAACATGACGGGACGAAGGAGGAGAACGGCTGCGGACGGTTTGTCGATATCAACGAGCGGGCACTGAAAGCGATTAGCGATCTGGGTGCCACGCACGTATGGTATACCGGCGTCATCCGTCACGCTACAGCCCAATACAACAACCCCGCCATTACCAAAGGCAAAGCCGGTTCGCCTTACGCCATCACGGACTACTATGACGTAGATCCCGACCTGGCTAAGAACGAGGCGAAGCGCATGCAGGAGTTTGAAGCACTTGTGAAGCGTACGCATGATGCGGGATTGGGTGTGTTACTGGACTTCGTACCAAATCATGTGGCACGTCAGTACAAGAGTATCTGCAAGCCGAAAGGAGTGAAAGATCTGGGAGAAGACGACAACCCGAATTGGGCGTTCTCACCATTGAATAACTTCTATTATCTGCCCGGCGAACGATTTACGATGGATAAGGATTTGCAGGGATATGACGAGTTTCCCGCAAAGGTAACAGGCAATGACTGTTTCTCCAGCCATCCGAGCGAGAACGACTGGTACGAGACGGTTAAGTTGAATTACGGCGTTTATTATCGCGGCGGCGGAGAGAAGCAGTTCTTTCCTATTCCGAACACGTGGCACAGGATGCTGGAAATTCTGCTTTTCTGGGCAGGCAAAGGTATCGACGGTGTGCGTGTGGACATGGCAGAAATGGTGCCTGTGGAGTTCTTCTCGTGGGCTATTGCGCAAGTTCGCAAGAAATATAAGAAGTTCCTATTCATCGGCGAATGCTATGACCCGCGGCAATATGACTCTTATCTCGCAGCAGGCTTTGACTACCTGTATGACAAAGTGGGTATGTACGACTATCTGCGCGGCGTGATGAGTAAGGGCTGGGCGGCCGAAGGCATCACCAACCAATGGATGCAACACGGCGATGTGCGAATCAAGCATATGCTCTATTTTCTTGAGAACCATGACGAGCAGCGTATTGCCAGCGGTTTCTTCTGCGGCAGCGGTCGCTGCGCCGAGCCGGAGATGATTATAGCTGCCACGCTCAACCAGTGCCCCGTGATGATCTACGCAGGTCAGGAACTAGGCGAAAGAGGCATGGACATGGAGGGATTCTCCGGCATGGACGGACGCTCTACCATCTTCGACTACTGGGGAGTGAAGAGTCTGCAGGCTTGGGCGAACAAAGGCAAGTTCGACGGCGCGCATATGACCGATGCGCAACATGAGTTACGCGACTTCTATAAGCGGTTGCTCAACCTCGCGCGCAGCAACAAAGCCATTCAGAACGGGCAGATGTACGACATCACTTACGCGCAAGGGGAAGGATTCAACAAGCATGAGCAGTTCGCCTTCCTGCGTCATGCCAAAGGCGAGACGCTGCTGGTTGTTGTCAATTGCCATGACCGCGAGCAGCAAGTGAAAGTGCGGATTCCCAATGATGCGTTCGTTTATCTGGGACTGGAAGAGAAGCCCAAAGCGACGGCTACCGATCTGCTTTACGGAGAGAAACAGCCGATATGCTTCACGCCGGAGGGTATATTTGAGATCACATTGCAGGCATGGAAAGGTGTCGTGCTGAAAATCAAATAAATGGAACAATTTAAAGACATAATGAGATTGGTGAGGTGGAGTAACCTACTCTTCCTCGCTGCTCTCATGTGGGTGATGGAAAAATGGGTAGCAGTGCCCATCCTCGACAAGGCGGCTTTCGGCGAACAACTGCCGGGATACCTGCTATGGTTAGTTATCCTTGCTACGGTGTTTATCGCCGCAGGCGGGTACGTCATCAATGATTATTTCGACGTCAAGATTGACCGCATCAACCGCCCTGACGCACTCATCGTCACGCGATCGGTCAGCAAGCCCTTTGCTATGCGTTTGAGTCTGGTACTCAGCGGGATAGGTATTGCTTGCGGCATCGCGGCAGCAGCTGTTTTGCGGAGTATGACCATCGGCATTCTTTTTGTGATAGTTCCCGGTTTACTATGGTTCTATTCATCGAGTTACAAGCGGCTTTTCATGCTCGGCAATATCACTATTGCTATGCTGGCAGCCCTTGCGCCGATGCTCATAGCGATGACCAATGTAGTTATACTGCAGTTACGTTATGAGACCATACTTCCGTACATCAACCTCACGCATGATCTCTATGCCTGGCTCGGCGGTTTTGCCCTTTTTGCTTTCCTCCTCACATGGGTGCGCGAAATCATTAAAGACATGCAGGACCAGATGGGCGACCGCGAATTGGAGTGCCACTCGATGCCTGTGGTGTGGGGCGACCTATGGACCAAGATTTTCGTTACGGTTCTCATCGTCTTCACGCTCGCCGTCATCGGTCACCTATGGTACAGAGTATTACCGTTCCCTATTGCATGGACAAGCCTCAGCACACGCTATATAGCGCTCGGCATCGTTGTCCCGCTGCTTGGCGCATTGTGGTTACTATGGTCCGCTAAGATACCATCCGACTACAAGACATGCCAACAGGTAGTCAAACTGACGATGTTTCTCGGCATGTTGTACAGTTTTGTTGTCATGAGGTTGTTCCCTCTTTTGTAATCGTATATGAAACTATCCGAAATCAAACAAGCCATAGGTTCTTGCGCCCAAGTGGTCGGCGATGATGCCTTGGAGATTCGTCATTTGCTGACAGACAGCCGGCTGTTGGGCAATGAACCCGAGCACACGCTCTTTTTCGCCATCAAGACGGCAAAGAATGATGGCGCGAAGTATATACCCGAACTGCAGGCGAAGGGCGTAAAAGCTTTCGTGACGGGTGATGCACTGGCTGCGTTGCAAAACCTCGCGGCATATGTGCGTGCGCAGTTTAAGGGCACAGTCATCGGCATCACCGGTTCCAACGGCAAGACAGTTGTCAAAGAGTGGCTATATCAGTTGCTCAAAGATGACTACGAAGTGATCCGTTCGCCCAAATCGTATAACTCGCAGATCGGTGTTCCGCTGAGTGTATGGCAGCTGGCTGGCGTTAAGAATCAGGACTCTGGAGTCAAGACTATTGCGATTTTTGAAGCCGGCATCTCGCAACCCGGCGAGATGGAGAAGCTGGAACGCATCATTCGTCCGACGATTGGCGTCATCACGTATATCGGTCATGAGCATGATGAGAACTTCGCTTCGCTCGAAGACAAACGCGCAGAGAAAATGAAACTCTTTGTGCACTCCGAGCGCGTTATTGAAGACCCGACACATCAGAACGTCCGCACCTGTGCCGCTGTTATGCGTGCGTTGGGTTACGATGAAGAGACTATCGCATCCCGTATCCTGCAGCAGACGCATGAGACGGTGCTGAAAGTTAACCTCTCGGCGCTCGTAGATAACGTGCGCTATTTCCGTTCCAAACTCAAACCGGAGACCAAGTTGACATGCATGGTGAAGGCATTTGCTTACGGAGCGGGAAGCGTAGAAGTGAGCAAAGCGCTGCAAGCCAGCGGATTAGTTGATTATCTGGCTGTAGCTGTAGCCGACGAGGGTGTTGAACTGCGCCGCGCGGGTATCACGCTACCCATCATCATCATGGATCCCGAGGTGGCGGCGATGGATTTGATTTTAGAGAACAACCTTGAGCCGAACGTATATAGCCATCAGTCGCTGAAGACTATTGTTGCCGCGGCGGAAGCCAAAGGATTGGAGAATGTGCCGATTCATATTAAGATTGACTCGGGCATGCATCGTCTCGGTTTTTATAAAGAAGACATGTCGTGGCTCATTGATAAACTGCATGCAACCAAGGCTGTACGTGTAGCATCGGTTTTCTCGCACCTCGCAGGCAGTGATGAAGCACAGTTTGACGAGTTCACCATAGGGCAAATTAAATACTTCGATTCTTGCGCCGAGGCACTGAAGAAAGGCCTCAACTACCCTATTCTCAAGCACATCTGCAACACTGCAGGTATTGAGCGATTCGCAGACTATCAGTTCGATATGTGCCGACTGGGTATCGGTTTATACGGTTTCTCGTTCATCGGAGCCAAACTACGCAATGTATGTACGCTTGAGACGACTATCCTCTCCGTAAAGACCGTCAAAGCCGGCGAGACCATCGGCTACGGACGCCACACTACACTCAAAGAAGAGCGCGTCATCGCCGTTATCCCTATCGGCTATGCCGACGGTTTTGATCGCCGTTTCTCCAACTACGGAGGCGAGGTATGGGTGCGCGGTAAGAAATGTCCTGTTGTCGGCAATGTATGCATGGACCAGGCGATGATTGACGTTACCGGTGCTGATGCCCGCCCCGGCGATATCGCCGAGGTATTTGGAGAACATATGCCGCTTGAGCAACTGGCCGACAAGCTCGGTACTATCACATACGAAATCCTTACTTCCGTCAGTCGCCGTGTCCAACGTGTCTATTTCTACGAATAAACTGACCATCGGTTACCGGGCTCAAAGCACGGAATATACAGTACAGACCGATTTGAATTTCTCGCTCAACGCGGGCGAGATGGTTTGTATGCTCGGTCCTAACGGTTGCGGAAAATCCACTTTACTACGCACCCTTGCCGGTCTTCAACCCGCGCTCAGCGGAGAGTTTGAGATTCAGGCATCAGGAGTCAGGAGTCAAGATGCCAAATCTATCGCACTGGTTTTGACGGAGCGCTTATCGATGGAGAACACTACGGTGCATGATGTGGTTGCTATGGGACGGTATCCTTACACCTCTTTTCTCGGCGGTCTCACGGCAGAGGATGAAAGGATTATTGATGAGTCGCTGAAGGCTGTCGGGTTTGGAGATACGGAGGTATCCAAGACATTCTTTAATGCCCATTCGGACGGAGAGAAACAGCGAATACTGATCGCGAAAGCCTTAGCGCAACAGACTCCCATTATCTTGTTGGACGAGCCTACTGCGCATCTCGATTTACCACACCGGATACTTGTGTTACGGCTACTACGTCAATTAGCACACGAACAGGACAAGACCATACTTATCTCAACGCACGAACTTGACCTTGCCCTCGCTCTCTCCGACCGCATCCTTCTCATGACACCCAGTAAAGGTATCCGATTGGACACCGCCGAAAACCTGAAGAAAGCAGATGCCTTTACCTCCGCGTTTGGAATGGATATCTTCAATCCTTTAGGCTGATTTTTGCAGTTTTATTTGCACAATTAAAAAAAAAATTGTACCTTTGCAGCGCAAATTCAAAAATACAACAATACTATGGCAACAGAAAACAAACCATCGGCAGACAAGCTGAAAGCCTTGCAGGCAGCGATGGCAAAGATTGACAAAGATTATGGCAAGGGCGCCATCATGAAGTTGGGTGACGAGAACATTGAAAACGTGCCCGTTATCCCTACCGGCAGTCTGGGATTGAACTACGCGTTGGGCGTGGGCGGCTATCCGCGCGGACGCATCATCGAGATATACGGTCCGGAGTCTTCCGGTAAAACTACCTTGGCTATTCATGCGATGGCAGAGGTGCAGAAAGCAGGCGGCATTGCCGCTATCATCGATGCAGAGCATGCGTTCGACCGTTTCTATGCCGAGAAGTTAGGCGTAGATATCAACGAGTTGGTGATTGCTCAGCCGGATAGCGGCGAGCAGGCATTGGATATCGCCGATGAGTTGATTCGTTCGGCAGCGGTAGACCTGATCGTTATTGACTCAGTAGCCGCATTGACGCCGAAGGCAGAGATCGCCGGCGAGATGGGCGACAACAAAGTGGGTCTGCAGGCTCGTTTGATGAGTCAAGCGTTGCGTAAGATGACGGCATCGGTGAACAAGACGGGCACTACAGTCATCTTCATCAACCAGTTGCGCGAGAAGATCGGCGTGATGTTCGGTAACCCCGAGACGACCACCGGCGGTAATGCGCTTAAGTTCTACGCTTCAGTGCGCCTCGACATCCGTCGCACGAGCCAAATCAAAGACGGCGAACAAATAAAAGGTAATCAGGTGCGCGTGAAAGTGGTGAAGAACAAAGTGGCTCCTCCATTCAAGAAAGCGGAGTTCGACCTGATGTTCAACGAAGGTATCTCACGTGTCGGTGAGATTTTGGACTTTGCCGTAGCCACCGAGCTCATCAAGAAGAGCGGTTCGTTCTTCAGTTACGGGGACTCGAAGTTAGGTCAAGGTCGCGACAAGACGAAAGAAGTGCTGAACGAGAATCCTGATTTATGCGAAGAACTGGAGGCTAAGATCGGCGAGAAAGTGAAGGAGTTGGGTCTCGAGGCTGTAATGGCAAAGATTGGAAAGTAAGAAGCCTACCCCCGCCCCTCCCTAAAAGGAGGGGAGTAAGGATTGTGGATAGCATCCAATATATATTGAATCCGCGTGAGGCTCACGAAGCGGAGCAACAATGGCGGGTAGTTAAACGATCAGTAGATGCACGGCAGCGAGAGCTCAAAGTGCATCTTACTGTATTGACGGATGACGAAGGAAAACCCGTCGCCAAGGATGCGCCTATACCATTGTACGAGCCGCCGGTGTTTCAGGATGTGCATAAGGCGAAGCGTTCGGTGGTCATCATCGGTTGCGGACCGGCAGGATTGTTTGCAGCGCTGACATTGTTGGAACACGGGATTAAGCCGATCATCTACGAACGCGGCAAAGAGGTGAGCGAGCGAAAGAAAGACATTGCTCTGCTGAACAGGAACGAGGGTCTAAATCCGGAGTCTAACTACTGTTTCGGCGAAGGCGGTGCGGGTACATTCAGCGACGGGAAGTTGTTCTCGCGGTCTAAGAAACGCGGAAACATGCAACGGGTGATGGAGCTGTTCCATTATTTCGGAACACCGGATACCGTTCTCTACGAGGCACATGCGCACATAGGCAGCGATAAGCTGCCGAGCATCATCAAGAAGATGCGGGAGTGTATTCTGGCGCACGGAGGAGAAATACACTTTGAGACAAAAATAGAGAGTCTCAAAGAATTTAAGATGCCTGTTATATTGGCAATCGGGCACTCAGCACATGACACCTATCGGATGTTAACCGCGGAAGGCGTGGCAATGGAGACAAAGGGTTTTGCGATGGGTGTTCGGCTGGAGCATCCGCAGGCGTTAATCAACAGGTTGATGTACCACTCGGACAACGTTGAGTACGTGGGGAATGCGAGTTATAGTCTGGTGACGCAGGTGGACGGTCGAGGCGTATATTCGTTCTGTATGTGTCCGGGCGGACATATCGTGCCGGCGGGCAGCGAACCGGGGAGTTGCGTCGTGAACGGAATGAGCGCAAGTCATCGTAATTCGCCTTATGCCAATTCGGGAATGGTGGTGCAGATCAATCCGGAGGATATTGCGGGAGAGGACCCGTTACGGGGACTTGAGTATCAAGAGGAGTTGGAGCGGCTTGCGTTTGAGCACGGTGGTCCTCAGGCACAAGCTCCAACGCAGCGGATGCGAGATTTTGTAGAAGGTCGCGCGAGTAGCGATCTACCGGCATGCAGTTATCTGCCGGGGATAGTAAGTAGTCGTCTGGACCAATGGCTTCCGGCACATATTGGAAAGAGATTGCAACAGGGCTTCCGTGATTTTGACCGCAAGTATCCGGGGATTCTGACCAACGATGCTGTGCTGTTAGGCGTTGAAAGCCGAAGTAGCAGCGCCGTACGTATTGTGCGCGACGCCACTACTTTACAATCTATTTCTACACCCAATCTCTATCCATGCGGCGAAGGCGCGGGCTACGCCGGAGGCATAACGAGCAGCGCCCTCGATGGAATAAATGCAGCCTTGCAAATCAGCAAGGAATTGTTGTCAGAGTGAGTGAAATTGTGCGAATCACGCATTAACCGCACAATAATCACACATTAATCACACAATGTTATCTCTATGCAGGCCTTATTTTTCAAGGCTTCCGAGAGGTTTTCTGGTTGACTTTTGTTTTAGAAATTTAGCGCAAGGCCTATACCTCCATTCGTGAAACCTATATTCATTGTTAGGTCTGATGTATTCTTATTGGCACATTGACTATTGTAAATTCGATGTGCTTTTCTTTTACAATCAGGTGCCGTTTGGAGCGTAACTACCATACCTCCGATAAACACTCCACCACCTCCAATCAGCAATCCCAGACCTGTGAACATAGCCCAATTGGGAACCATTTGCGACCCAGTATACCATCCGGAACTATTATAGTAGTTTATATGGTCTGCAGTAGCGGCTCCTCCAATCATAAAACCAGCACCGGCCAACATAACAGCACCACCTACGATTGCCATCGTAAGACCAGTTTTTTTGAGTTTGCCGCTCTTCATGAATTTCTCATATGCAGGTGTGCATTCTGCCTTCATTTTAGCTACAAACTCATCTTCTGTCATCGTTTGGCCTTTATAATACCAATAATCACCACGGTACTGAATCAAATCAGAATCGTCATCCGTCACGATTTCCGTAGTTTGCTTGCCTTGTTCGTCCGTTTTGGTCACTTTCTTCTGTCCGGGCATAACTACATCATAGTTTTGCGCAAGAAGCGACATACACATTACGAACAGGACGGATATTACTATCTGGCGTTTCATGATGGTTATTTTTTGTTTTTCTTCTTTTTGGGCTTGTAATCTTTATTGTACCTCATTAAAGGTGCATTGTCGCTCACATCCATATGCAGCGGATCCATACCGAGGAAATGCGGGCCAAGTATAGCTCCATAAATGGTAGCACGGATACGCCAAACTTCTTTGGGTGGTGCCCAGTTCAGAGTTTTAATCTTGTCTATTTCAGCCTCATAGACGGTCTCTCCACTTGCCAAATCACGTACTAACAACGTTCCATCCAATGTAGCACCTTCTCCCATAATCAGTCCTACTTGCGGGAAACCATAGTCGATAGTATCGACATAAAACTCCATAGCATATTTGGCCGAGTCTTTGTCTGCAGTCATGTGCAAGGGAATATTGCGTTTGTCACAAGCGATATTCCAATACTTAACAATCCAGAAATAGATTGCTTCGAAGTCTTCCGCCCATTCAACTTCGTTTTTTTGCGCAAGATATAATCCCTTGGTCTCTTTGACCTTTTGGTTTTGTTTGACGCCATTATCAAAGAATACTAACTGAGCTTTAGTAAAGTCAAGGTAGAGCCACATCTTAGCCGGCTCTTTCATGAAAGCATAATCCTCACCTTTCTTTACATCAGGTTCACGGTTAAACATGTCCAACGCGTTCGCCATGACACAACATAAGAGCGCAAATGATGTAATCAATAATTTTTTCATAAAAGTATGCACTAAGTACGTGTCGTGCGCAACTGTTAAATATATTAGTTAGTGAGTAATAAGGGCCTACCCCCGACCCCTCCCTAAAGGGAAGGGAGTTCGATTAGCGGGTTAGTGGATTTTAACGCCGACTACACTATAGCGTGTGCCGTCGGGCATGAGGATATATACATTACCATCATTCAGCACCATACGCGGCAAAAAATCAGAACTTGTATTTTTCAACCCCTGTCCTTTCGTGGTGGCAATAATCTGTAACTTATTATTGACACTTAACGGTTGGAAGATAAATTGGATATCGTATATATTCCCCTCTTCCATGTAAATTTCTGATTCAGGTAAAACATTACCCCATTCAGGATAGCAATAATTAGATATAGACTGATTCCCTACCACATAGAACCTATAGAATCCCCCTTCATCGGAGCGAATCTCAATATCGCGTTTCCATAATTCAAAACTATAGATACCCGGTGCCGACTGATTCATACCATTATTTAAATCCGATTCGTTGAATTCAGACCCCATCACTTTCGCAGGACCGATAATAGTATATACCATCATTTCTTGCAATTCAGGTTCCGCCAATAAGACTATCCCCTGCTGCCCGTTATTCATGGTTATTACGCCAGTCAAGTTGTATCTCTGACCAGGAACAACCGAAGCAAAGTTATACGGATTAAATATTTGCAACACATAATCGCCAAAGGCGTAATATTCGCCACCCGACTCTGCTATATCAACCCATTCCATAGTCACATAATTTTGATAGAAAGATTCATAATCGTTGAGTCTGCCTGAAATAAAGTGCACAGGTCGAACAGGATTGCCGCCTATGGCTTCTTGATGTGCGGAAACAGGCGTGATACGTGCTTGCCCGTTATCGTCAGAATAATGTCCCCGCACACCCTTCAACTGAGTTCCCGGAGCCAGCGCTTCGCCGAAATACGTGTCCATATTCACAGCCACCTGCCCTTTCTCATCAGTTACCCATGTATCTTGGGCATCGGTATATAAGATTGTCAGATTGCAGAATGTGGTGTCATCTGCCGGACGGGTCTGCAGGAATGCAGCCAAATCCATGCAATCAGACAGAGGTTGAGGCGTTTCTCCTGTGACAGTCAGGTGGAGGGTGACGATAGAGTCACAACCAGCGACTGTTTGCAATGTTTTGGTATAACCGCCGGAGGCGGTATAGGTTGTGCCTTCCCACGTATAGGATGTCTCAGCAGTTTCATAGACATTGACGTCCTTGTAAGACGGTGTGATTGTCAGGGCCATATTGACAATACTGTCGCAACCGTTGGCGCGTTGCAGCGTTTGGGTGTAATTGCCCGATTCGGTATATTCCACGTCGTTCCATCTATACAGATCGCATGACTGCATAGCGATATTTATCTCAACCGGTTCACAAGTGGATTCAGTTTCTTGGACAAGACGGACTCTATACCCACGGGCACGGGATCTAGCAGAAGAGAAATGACCGCCATAATAACAACCTCCATCGCTGGTACTACTGCCCCAATATACGGCTCTTGCATAAGAGTAACCACCGCACCAACCTGATGATCTTCTTTGTGCGCATGTAGTGGTCCAATAGGGGCCATATGTTCCCTCATCTTCTAATGGATAGGAAGGATGATATCGATATCCGCCCATAGCAGGGAAGAAAACAGCCCCCTGATTTTCCAGTTCTACCCATTCTGCAGCCGAATACTTATTAGTAGTCCAATCTGCAGTAGTAGGCGTAAAGTTGGCACTGGTTATTCCACCGTCCGGCAGAATGATGATTCCTTTGACTCCCACCACTGTAGCTTGGGCGTACAAGTTGCTAGCATTTTGACGTCCATACAGAACATATTCCCATTCAGCCAGAGACAAAGTACGCCACAAACCGGGTTGGTTACCACCATTGCTAATCGCATTGTAAACGCCCCAATCGTAATTTGCGCTGGTTCCTACCAGGTTGCTATCCGGCATATTCGATGACGGACCATAACCAAACTGGTTCCGCTCTTCTGCCTCTACATAGTCATAAGCGACTGACCAAGGCTGATAGTTAACTGCTAAAGGATCGTTCGCCGTATTGTCGTATCCGGAAGTTCCCCATCCAAACAAATCAAACCAACCATTGTAGGTAGAGGAAATATGCTTGTTTCCTTCGCTCTCCGTATAATACTGACTATCAGCGAACCGCCATGTTCCTTGTGCAGTGCCATCGGCAGTAGCGTGTGTTCCTTGCGCGGCATTAAATTGCAGCGCGCCTTGCGAGAATTTAACTTTTTTGTCCTCTGCTATAGAGAAGACGCCCGGCAATACACCATTTTGCCAAGGAATGGTCAGATGGAGCGTAACGAGAGAATCACAGCCACCTTCAATAGTAAACGTCTGTTGATAATCGCCGCTTTGAGTGTATTTCTCTCCATTCCAAGTATAGCTACTCCCTTCCGCGACGACGGAGAATTCCGATTCCGTATCGTAGCAAGGCGGTTCCACATCCGTAAAAATGGCTGTGAGCGAACTATCTCCATTCAGCGTCAGACGACGAGGGTTGTATTGATTGCCATCGCTCCATTGCTTGAAGAAATAGCCGTCGGTCGGTGTGGCCATAATGGTTACGTTATAACAATCTTGTGCGGTTACCTCGGCTGTTCCCCACGCGGCGTTACTTGTTTGTAATGTCATCGTCGGCGCATCGTAGCCTTGAATAGTGCCAAGTGTTTTCCAATATGCAGCCGTCTGATAGAGTTCCTTTGATTCACACGGGACACGTAGCGTAATCTTGTCTATAGAATCACTTTTGAACGGGTCTCCTGATGTGCTGGATGGCATAGTTGGCGGTTGAAGTGCTTCGCATGTAATGGTTTTCAGCTTCTTACATCCATAGAAGGCTTCATATCCGACACTCTTTACGCCACTATGAAGATGAACCCACGTGATGTTGGAGCACCACTCCAACAAATCGGTGCTCAATTGCGTCACTCCTGTCGGCATAGTAAATGATGTAAAGGCAGAGCAACCCCTAAAAGCAGAATTTCCAATACTTGTAAGGGTGCTTGGCCAGGACGTAAACATCTCCATTTTTGAACAATAGTCAAAAGCGTACTGCCCGATTTTTGTCAAATGAGAAGGAAGCGCCACCGATGTGATCTTATTGGCATTGGCGAAAGCGTCATCGCCAATCTCCGTCACGCTCTCGGGAATAATGATTTCACCATATGCATCTACGTCACAAGCGCACAGTTTGGTCTTCGCCGAGCTCTCATAGACAAGCCATCCTTCTTGGTATCCATTGATAGCTTTTGCTCCCCACGGCGAGCCCGTAGCCGTTCCATTATAGAACACATTCGGCAACCAATCGAAAGCGTTGTTTGCTATAGAGGTCACAGAGGAAGGCACAGTAAGTACCAATCTGCGACATTGACGGAACGCATAGGAACCAAGCGTAGTAAGGGTAGAAGGGAGATTAACCTCCACCAGGGACAAACAACTCGAAATACCAGAGGTCCCGATTGTGGTCAAGCCTTCCGGGAGCGTAATGGACGTGAATCCGTTTCCAGCGAAAGCATCTTCCTTTATTTCTGTCAGCGCAGAAGGCGTAGCAAAATTCACATTCTGCATGCCTGTACACCAATAGAAACCATACTTCTCAATGGTTACTACGGTGGTAGGGAGATTCACAGTCTTCGCCTTCTCAAGGTAGTAGAATGCATATTCCCCAATATTAGTAATCCCTTCGCCCACCGTCAGCGTTTTGACGAACGATCTGTACTGATACCAGGGGGCACGATTGGACGAATTATCATAGTTCGCCATGATGCCAGAGCCGGTCAGAACCAGCGTACTGTCTTCGGTGTTGAGCGACCAGGTGATGTTGTCGCCGTCTGTACCGCCTGCACCACAATTGCCGTTATAGACTGTGGCTTGCGCCATTAAGATGTTTGCGCAAAGTGCGCAGAGAAAAAGAAATCGTTTCATTATTAATTTTACGCGTTACTTTCAAAATCCGGTGCAAAGATACGACAATTTTTACCAATATTATTACATAAACGTACAGAGTTACGTTTATCGTTGTCAAATCATACAAATTTATTGTCAAATCGTACAGCGGTTCGTTTTTCGGCATAAAAACATGGCTTTTTTTGTATATATCAAAAAAAATACGTACCTTTGCAGCCGAATCATGTTTCGCTACTCATTTTACATATTAATCTGCAGTTTGACAGTAATGGCAATATTGATGTTTGCCATCCCCCTTCCGCAGAAAGACAAGCGGCTCAAGGGCTATATGTTCTCACGATGGATGCTGGCCCTTTCGTATATCGCGTTAGCCGTATATTGTATTTTCAAGGGCAGGTTGGAATTAGAGTTATTCAGTCCTATATTCCTATTTATGGCAAACCTGCAGGCAGTACTATTAGCCCTATCACATATCAACCTCATCCATCCGCAGCGCGTGACGACGAAATCGGTATTGCTGCATTTTGTGCCCATGGCGATATGTCTGAGCGCTTATGGTATTGTACGGTTATTCGCATCTCATGTGACATTGGATAGTTATGCCACTTTGACGGAAAAAATCGGTCAAGCCGAAGTGATAATACGTGTTATATGGATGGGGCAATACATTGCCACCTACATATATTTTATGTGCATGTTTGCGCGCGAGTTCCGCCGGTGGCAAAATATAGCCGCGGACTTTTTTGCGGACGAGCAGTACATTTCCATTTCTTTAATACAGGCAAGTTGGATTGTCTTACTCGTAATCGGCTTGATCACCTTCGGCATTACCGCCAGTTTACAACCGGAGATATCTGCAGTACTTAATATGATTATATTGGCACTATATATTGCCATGGGCATCCTATTTCTTCAATACCCGAGACTCTTTATGGAAATGAAACCAGTACTTTATGAGGGAAAAGAAGAATCGGGCAAGGCAGCGAATAACAGATGGGAGAAGATACGCAAGCAGATAATAGCCCAAGAGATGTATCTGCGTCGCGGAATCACATTGGAACAAGTAGCTCGCGAGGTTGGTGTGAGCCGGACTATACTGAGTAACACTCTCAACCAACAAGAAGGAATGAACTTCAATTCATTTATCAACCGCCTGCGTATCCAAGAGGCACAACGGCTGATGCGGGAAAAGAAAGGACTGAGTTTGCTGGAAATTGCCGAACAAGTGGGCTATGCCGAACAAAGTCATTTTCATCATCAATTCAAACACTGGTCCGGGAAAACGCCCCGGGAATGGAAGATAAGTTTAGGGGAAGATGTATAACGGTTCTTAGTGGTAACAGAAGGGTAACGATGATGACTCTCGATAATGGTTCGATATTGACTCGATATTGGTTCGATATTGGTTCGATATTGGTTCGATATTGGTTCGAACACAATTCTATCCATCTGACATATAAAACATACAAAAAAATGCAGGCTCATACGAGTCTGCATTTTTAGTATTACTTCGTAATGATTAGAGTTGTGCGCCGAGCCGTTCTAGGGCCATTGGCGCGCAATTCTTACAATTGTGCACCAAGAGCGTTGTATTTAACACCATTCTTGATGATAACAACTTGGCCGTTCTCGAAAGTCTTAACAGCCTTTGCGCCATCGAATACATTGTCAACAGCCTGATTGCCGCTAATGACAATCTTTGTCAAGTTATAGCCACCTGCAGTGCAACGAATAGTAACAGTAGAAGCTATCGCTTGAACAGTTATATCTTGATATTGGGTATTTTCACCACTGGCCTTAGCAGGAAGAACACGATCCCCTGATACCCAGGTACAACCAGTTAATGCTGTTCCTTTCGATTCGCTATCCTCAAAAGAATTCGCTGTACTACCTTTAGAACCAACTGTTAAAGTAATCATTGAGCCTACTGCAACATTTTTGAAAGTTAAATCACGTTGATCTCCATTAAGAGTTATTTTATCATTAGGAGATACGGTATAAGCCTCTTTTACGGAGGAATTACTATAAGTGAACTCAATGTTAGGCAGTTGGGCAATAGTAAGCGTCATTAACTTTTCATCAGCTGTTTCTCCACCCTTAGTTTTGATAACGAAATAACCCTTGCTTTCATTCCACTCTTTAGTTCCATTTTTTACTGTGAGATCAGCATCTGCAAACGCTAATTCTTTGAAATCGTACGTTTGTGCGTTAACTGTGAGCGCTGCAACAGCAGCAGCTGCGAAGAGGAAAATTTTCTTCATAATTGTTGAGTTTTAAATTGTTAATATTTAAGTGTTAATTAATTAAATAGTCGAAAGTCGAAAAACAAAAGACCGCCCTACGGACTCAAAGTCATTTTGCTAAATTTACTTTACAAAATCCGCTGCAAAGGTACTACATTTTCCGGAAATATGCAAGTACATACTGCCGAAAAATGTAGAAATTTTGTGTTTTTACTCCGCAGCGTCCGGATCTTTGCCGTTATAACGGATGTTTTTTATCTTCTTATAGTCCTCGATAGGCATGGGTTTGGGGTTGATCTGGCAGTTGGTAAAGTTGATATCCTCCGCGAACTCCAGTTTGATGCCTTTGCGGTTGCCGAGGATAGTCACCTGGTCAAAGAGGATGTTATGGACCGGGAAACCTTTGAGTCCCTGGATATCGACCGCTTGCTTGGAACCGATGCAGGTGATATTGCGGAAAGTGATATTTGACCAATCGGGGAAGAACGCCTCTTTGTTATCCTTATCGGTTGCGCTCACGCCCGCACCCTTATCGGCATAGCCGGAGGAGATAAGGAAAGCGGACTCGAGGATATCCTTCATAATGATATTATAGCAATAGATATCTTCGCACCAACCGCCACGTCCCGGCGCTGATTTGAAACGGCAGCCGATGTCCGTGCCTTCGAAGCGGCAGTCCTTGACAACGATGCGCTGCATGCCACCGGAAAACTCAGAGCCGATAACGAACCCGCCATGCGCCCGATAAACGGTATCGTTGGTAATGAGGAAGTCGCGTTGCGGACCAGCCGCCACACCTTTTTCGCCGACGCCGCCTTTCATACAGATACCATCGTCGCCGCAAGAGATATTACAATTGACGATGAGCGCGACCTGAACGTTACCAGGGTCCATGGCATCTCCGTTCTGCGCCCAGTGCGGGCAGCGGATGTTGACGCCATCTATAATAAGGTTTTGCACGCGCGTGGGCACGAAGTGGAACTTAGGCGAGTTGAGGAGGTGGACATGCTCCATAAGGACATTCTTGGAGTCGGTAATATTGACCAAGTGCGGTCGCATCTTCTCCTGTATGATCGGGTCAGCGGCGATGTTAGGCACGTTGAGGTTCTTATTGAGGTTGAAAGGATACCACACTTTCCAGTTCTTGCTGTTGCCATCCTGCTTGAGTGTGCCGCCCATAGCAAGCACCTCATTCCAGATGTCCTCGTCCACTTTCTTCTGCTTAACGGGTCGCCAATAGATACCTTGTCCGTCAAGTGTACCATAGCCGGTGATGGCTACGTTCTCCAGTTTGGAACCATAGACGCAGGCGTTGCATTTCTTGGAGCCATCACGGAGAGTATCAGACTTTTGAACATAGAGTTCTTTGTTGGTCGAGAAGAGGATGGTGGCATTGTCAGCCAGATGGAGATCGAAGTTACTGATGAGTTTGATCGGTCCTGTGAGCCACTTGCCGTCGGGCACGATAAGATGTCCGCCGCCTTGTTTTTTGAGGTGCTTGAGTGCCGCCGCGAAAGCTTCAGAGTTATCCGTAACACCGTCTCCGACAGCGCCGAAGTCCGTAAGGGTAACGGTATAATCAGGAATAACGATTTCGCGCACTTCCTCTACTGCACACGGCAGATTGGTATAGTAATGTGAGTACTTTGTTTGCGCCAAGGTCACCACACTCACCAGCGCAAAAACAGAAAGAATCAGTTTTCTCATAAGTCAATTTTATTACATTCTATCGGATTAGAACAAATTCTGTACCAAACTATTCAGATACACTTCCAAATTGGTATATTCTTTATCCAACGTATAGAGTTTGCCGTCTTCGGAAGAGTTCTTATCCAGTCCGTTAGCATCCTCCCACACATCGGGCATACCATCATGGTCGGTGTCCGCGGGAGCGGGTTCGCTGTTGAGCGTCGGATAGCCGCCTACATCGGACGGCGAGTCTATGAGTCCGTTGGTAGAACCGTTGGAGCCCTTATGGGTGTACGAGCCGTTTCGCACTTCCGAAACGATGCGTGCGTCGATGCCATCGCGGCGGAGTGAACAGCCGGCTTTGGTGAGCACGGTCTCAAAGGCCTGTTCTGCTGATTGCTCGTCTGTCAGCGGCGTCATACCCTCCGTCCAACGCGCAGTAGCTTTCACGTCATCGGTCTTCACGGTCGCGCCTTCCCAGTTATTTTGGGTCACAGCATCCGAGCCGAACATATAATTGCCGGAAAGGAAGAACTTACCCGGAATAAGCGTATGCCCGTCGGAACAAAGCGAACAACTGACGGTCGGGTCAACGAGACGGTTTTTCTTTTTCGTTGCCGGTCCGTACTTGTAGTAGTTATTGACCATGTTGATCTTACGTACTTGGTCATATCCCTCGCCGCCGTAGGTGGAGTTTCCTCCCCAGTTATAGACGACATTATTGACGTAGTCAATAGGTCCGAAACATTTGTTGTTAACGTAGGAATGGTCAAATCGTGGGTTACGACTGTCATGATGGGCCAACAAATTATGATGGAAAGAGGCATTCGTACCACCCCAAATACCACCATAGCCGTGGTCGCCTTTGACGTGAACAGACTTGCGGAGACTCTCGGTGATGAAGCAGTACTGGAGCGTGAAGTCGGTATTGCCATAAACGCTGACGCACTCATCCGTACACCAAGAGAAAGAGCAGTGGTCGATGATAATATTCTTATGGTCGTTGATGGAAAGAGCATCACCCTCCACTTTATTCTGGTCTCCCATGCGGAAACGCAGGAAACGGATGATGACATTGCTGGCTTTGACCACCACAGGATAGCCGGCAATACAGATGCCGTCGCCGGGAGCAGTCTGTCCGGCGATAGTGACATTACCGCTCGGTATATCCAGTTGACTGGTAAGGTTAATCGTGCCGGATACATCGAAGACGATAGTTCTTGTGCCGTCCATCTGAACCGCTTTGCGCAGCGTACCGAGTGCAGGTTGACCTGTAGTCTTGTCGCGTGCGTCTTCAAGCGTCGTGACATGAACCACCACGCCTCCGCGACCGCCCGACGCCAAGGAACCTCCGCCTTGCGCGCCAGGGAACGCCAATACGGACGTAACGGGTTCCGGATCCGGACCGTTTCCATTACATGCCGCGAGGCAGAACAGTAATCCGAACAGGAAATATCCTATTTTAGTATAAGTAGTCATTCCAAAGCGTACCGTTTGAAGCGGCGATATTCACATCGAAGATCGGCCAGTACTGATGCATATCAATGTCCGTTCCGGGCTTAAAGAGATACCAGTTCTCGGTGGTGATATTGGGCACTTCGTCTTTATCGAAGAAGGACTTAACTACCCATCCGTCTTCCTTGTTAAACTCCGCGGGGCGTTCTGCATCAACGTCCAATCCGACAAACTTATCGAAGACGAACGCGGCGCCGTTCTGTGCATATTGGTCATCGCGGGTATAATGGAACCAGACGGAGTCGGGACGACCGGCATAAGCGCCGGAGTTACTCTGCAGGTCATAAACCGCTAACTGGGTTGCTTCCAGTTTCTCTTTGAGCAATCCCCACCGCATGAGATCATACTTGCGGATGTTCTCTCCGCAGAACTCAAAGGCGCGCTCGTCAACTAGAGCATTGAATGTCAGCGGGATAACAGGTAAGCCTGCGCGTTCACGCACCTTGTCGAGACATGTCTGCGCACTGATGCCATAAAGATCGGAAGGAGCATTGCCTTCTTTGGAACCGATAGCGGCTTCAGCGAACATAAGGAGAACATCCGTGTAGCGCAGGACAGGCATGTCCACGCCGTCTTCGTTCGACGCATAACTGCGTTTCATCCACTCTACGCGTAGTTTGCCGCAGTAGAGTTGCGAGATATTCGATTGTTTCTGGTACACTTTCTTATCCGAAGCTGGCACACCGGGGAAAGCGGCCTCCGTGGTGGAGGAAGCAGTGCCTTGTCCGTTATCATATTCCCACGTCCATGGCAGGATGGTGACGTTACGGCGTTTATCCGCTTTGTCATACGCATAGTAGAACGTCGGCACTATCTCAATCATCGCCTGCGTCTTCGCGTTATTCGCGTTGCCGTCGCCATAGGAGATGGTGTTGATAAGTGCTCCAGCGCAGTTGGTGGACATCTTATTGCCCGTCAGTGCCAGCACCTGTCCGCGCGCACCGTCGAGGAACGGCAATGCCCAGATCCACTCGGATTTAGAGTAGTCAGTGACATCCTGGCAGAGATCTTTGAACACATCTTCAAAGTCATCCTTGAATTTCCAGTCTTCCTGCTTGATGATCTGCGCGCAAGCCCACACTACCTCCTGGTATAGTTCTTGACGTGTCCCCGGATCTTTGACGTTGTATTGAACGGAGCAAGCCTTTGTTCCACCTTTAGTGAACACGTCAGGTCGCATTGCCAAACCGGCATACATCATATCTGCGCGTGCTAGCAGACCGAGAGCCAAGGCTTTGCTCGGGCGACCGGTGTAGTTGGCGGCTTTGGCAATAGGCACAGACGCCGACCATGGCATCAACCGCGCTGCCTCTTTGAGGTCCACGCGCAACTGCTCGAACACCACATTACGGTCTTGTTTCTCGGTATATAGCACATCCGGGTTATGGCCGTTGAAGGACTCAAAGCTTGCCGGCACATCACCCCACAGTTTGACCATCTCAAGGTAACAGAAAGCGCGTAGCGTGAGTGCTTCGCCCAGCAGATATTTGATGGTGGTATTTGTAGTATCGGAATATGCCCGAATACCATCCACAACTACATTTGCGCGCTCGATAGCCGAGTTGAGATATGCCCACGGGTCTTTACCATTGGAGGTGGAGAGGTTTCCCGTACCACCGGTCATGTTATACGCCGCATACTCAGCATCCTCCGATTTCGAGCAGTGCTCAATATCCGTATTCATCGCCACATAGCCGCCACAGAGACGGTTACGGAACGACTTGTCCTCTCCGAAACAATTATAGATAGCGCCGATGGCTTGCTCGGTCAATTCAGCGGATTTGTACACCGCTTCGTCCATGGCTGATGGAGATTCGGTTTCAAAGAAATCCTTCTCACAGGCTACCAATGTCAGTGCCAACGCACCTAAAAGAAAATATTTTGCTTTCATAATGATAAGTATTTACGGTGATTAGAACTGGATATTCATACCAATGTTAACACCCCTGCTCTTCGGGTACGCGGAGAAGTCCACACCCGGTGTCAACGGGTTCTTGGACGAGCGAGTATCCACCTCCGGATCCAGACCGCTGTACTTGGTAGCACAGAAGAGGTTGGTGCCCTGTACATAGACGCGGATATTGGTGATCACTTTGGTCTTCTGCATCCACTCTTTCGGTAGCGAGTAGCCAAGCGTGAGTTGATTGAGGCGGAGGAAAGAACCGTCTTCCATGTCAAGGTCCGTCACTACATAATGCGACATAATCGGGCTATGGTTGATAGCACCTTTGTTGGCGTTCATCTGGTCCAATTGCGCTGCAAATGCTGCATATTCATCACCGAACATCAGTGCGCTGGTGGCGTAAACATCCGGCATATATTGACCTTGGGCGGAGAAGAGCGAATAGCGATTGTTGAAACTCATAGCAGAGATGAGGTTACGCATTTTCGTTTTCTCTGTGATAGTGGTATACTCCATCTTGGAGAGGTTCAAGATCTTGTTTCCGAAAGCGAAGGTAAAGTTAGCCGCGAGGTCAAACTTACCCCACTTGTCACCGCCGATGTTAAAGTTGATATTGAAACCTCCGGTGTGCGTTGGAACGGTGTTGCCCAGAATGGTCTTATCCGCTTCGGTGATTTTACCGTCTCCGTCAAGATCTTTGAACTTGATAGAACCCGGCACAGGTGAATTGGTAAGGAATCCATCGCCGTAAGTAGGCACATCACTCTTCAAGCCCCAAGCGTGGGTGGAGGACAAGTAACTCTGGAAGTCCGATGCGGTGTAATATCCATCGGTTACATAGCCATATACATTGCCGACCGGTTGACCAACCTCAAGCAAGAACTCTGCCGTTGTCAAGTATTCGGACGAGCCGAAACAACTGGTCTGCGCAAGCATCGAGGTAACTTTTCCCAGGTCTTGAATACGGGTTTTGTTGAACGAGATATTGGCATCCACAGAGAGGTTGTAACTCAGACTCTTGGATTTATGGTCGAGGATGATTCCCTTGATGGAGAACTCCATACCCATGTTACGTGTAGAGCCGATGTTCTGGTATTGGTAGTTATACCGTGCCGGAATAATCTGACGAATAATCAGGTCCTTGGTGGTATTCCAGTAGAGATCGATGGTACCGGTAAGGCGCTCATTGAAGAAGCCGTAGTCAATACCGAAGTCACGCGTGATCGTGGTTTCCCATTTGAGGTCCGGGTTCGCCGCAATCTTATCAGCGCCGCCGACCACGAGAATGTTACTTGTGCCTTGCCCCATATCGAAATAGGTCATTTGCTGCGAGAGATAGTCGGGATGCAAGTAGCCCAGATCCACGTTGTTATTACCCGCCATACCTATTGAGAGACGGAACTTCATGTTACTCAGCCAAGAAGCGGCATCTTGCATGAATTCCTCATCCGACATACGCCATGCGACAGCACCCGAAGGGAAGTACCCCCATTGGTGTCCTTTGGCAAAACGCGTTGAGCAGTCTGCACGGAAAGTACCGGTGATGTAATAGCGGCCTTTGTAGTCATAGTTGGCACGTGCCAGGAAGGACAACTGGTTGTCACGCGGGTTGATATAATTGGTAAACTCGGAATAAGCGGCTTGACCCATATAGTTAAAGATCTCGCCGTGCAGCACATCATAACTGCCTTTGTATCCGAATCCGTACTCGTTTTGTATCTCTCCTTTGCGCATCACCGTCTCCTCACCCACGAGCACGCTCACATTATGGTCGCTATTGAAAGACTGCTTCCATTCCAATGTATTGTGGTTGGTAAGCGAAGAACGACGTTCGTCGGTTACCTGGATCTGTGCCGTACCTCCCTCTATACCAGGCCGACCGGTGTTACGCGAGAAATAAGTGGTAGGACCGTAATAACGATCGGTGGTAGTATAGCGGCTCTCATAACCGATATCCGAACGCACTGTGAAGTACTTCGCGAATTTATAACTTACATAGCCCTGAATATTCCACTTCTTATCCAATTTGAGTTTGTAGTTATCACGGATCGTGGTCAGCGGGTCATAGAGCGAGCCAAAGGTCTCATCCTCATCCTCCACAGTGCCATCGTTTTTCGACAGCAACACCGTAGGAGTATAAACTACGCAGTTACGCAAACGGGATTCAGTGGAAGTACCATTATCCTTCACGGCGTTGGAACCCGAGCCCAACACTTCTGTGCTTGTATAACGAGTGGAGAAGCCTATTGTGAAGTTCTTGAAAGGTTTGAACTTCGCCTTTCCGGAGATATTATTTCGGATGTAGTTCGACTGCTCCATGATAGCCTTGTCATCAATACGGTTATACGACAAGGTAAAGTTGGCATTCTTGTTACCGCCGCTCAAGCTGACAGACTGATTGGAGTTAAAACCGGTACGTCCGAACGTCTTGTCTTGCCAATCGATGAACTCATGTTGAGAAGGATCAGCATATTCTTCCAGCAATTCCGAGATAGAAGAGTTCTCGATTTCTGAAGGGTCTTTGTACTTCGAGTCGTTATAAACCTTATCGAAATATGCGTAGAAATTGCTGCGTAATGCAGAAAGAGAATTGTCCTTTTGATAAGCCCACTCATATTGCATCAAGGCAAAATCCTCCGGGTTCATAACATCATATTTCTTGGCAATCTTCTTCCATCCGATGAATCCGGAGTAGTCAACATGGAATACCATCTTATCGTCATCCGAATCAGCATCCTTTGTGGTAATAATGATAACGCCGTTAGCACCTTGCGCACCATAGATGGCAGTTGCTGCTGCATCTTTCAAGACGTCCATCGAAGCGATGTCGCTCGGCGCAATATCCGAAATCGAACTAACCGGCATTCCGTCCACAATATAAAGAGGGTCGTTGGATTGCGTCAAAGACGTACCACCACGAACACGAATCTTCACATCCGCATCAGGACTACCTTCGGTAGTAGTTACCGACACACCGGCTAATTTTCCCTGCAGTGCTTCACTCGCCGAAGCGACAGGAATGTCTTTCAGCTGCTCTGCACTTACAGAAGCCACCGAAGTAACGACATCGCGTTTCTTAGTCGTTCCATAACCGGTCACGACCACTTCCTCAAGCACCTCACTATTCTCTGCGAGCACTACATCCATTGTGGTACCGGTAATTGGCAGTTCCTGCGTCTTCATGCCGATGTAAGAGAACACTAACTCCTTGGCGTCATCCGGCACTTCAAGTGAGTAATTACCATCAAAATCCGTTACCGTACCAATTGTAGTACCTTTCACAACCACAGAGGCAGAAATGATAGTCTCTCCCGTTTGGTCTTTGACTGTTCCGCTAATCACACGCGCCTCAACGGCCATGCCCATCAAAAGCAAGACCGAAAGCATCATGGCACGAAACATACTGTAATTCAGTTTCATAAAGAAAAAATTGTTTGTGTGTAATTGTATATTAAATAATTTGGCTGCAAAATTACACAAAAAACGTCAATCTTATGTGTAAAAATTGACGCAAAAACACAAATTATAGGATTTTTTGCTAAATAGAGTTGTCAAAATGGCTCTGCGTATGTACATCCTTCGCGCCAACGAGAGCAGCCATAGCGTGTATTGCCGCGAATGATTAAGCCCTGCCGGCAAACGGGACATAGCATACCCGCCTTGTTGGACTTAACGTCTTTTACCACGCCGGAGGTCATTTCTTTGAGTTCTTCCAAGAACTGTTGAGCGGTATATTCTCCGCGCTCTATCTCACGTAGTTTTTTCTCCCAGAGACCGGTCAGTTCCGCCGATTTGAGCAGGGGAGATATAATCGTGTGAATCAGGTCAATACCCACTTCCGTTGCGCGGAGCGACTTGCTTTGTTTGACGATATATTTGCGTTGATAGAGTTTCTCGATGATGGCTGCGCGCGTAGAAGGACGCCCGATACCATTCTCTTTCATTGCCTCACGCAACTCTTCGTTATCCACCGTCTTGCCCGCTGTCTCCATAGCACGCAACAGCGTTGCCTCGGTATAGTATTTAGGAGGAGTGGTTGTTTTCTCTTTCAATTGCGGCACATGCGGTCCTGATTCTCCTTTTACAAATGCAGGCAGACTCTTCGCGTTCTCTTCATCGGACTTGTCAGAGTCATCCGGAGCATCAGACAGGTTGTCGTCAAACACAACTCGCCAACCGGGTTTGAGGACTTCTCTACCGGTCACTTTGAAGTCGATATCGCCAGCCTTGGCCAATACCGTAGTATTGCTTACCTCGCACTCGGGATAGAAAACCGCGATGAAATGCAACGCCACGAGATCATACACTTTCTTCTCGTCCGCAGTCAGTCCTTCCGGACGTTGACCCGTTGGAATAATAGCATGGTGATCGGTCACTTTCTTGTTATCAAAAACTTTCTTGGATTTAGGAAGTTTTGCACCGAGGAGAGGTGCTACTTGCGGGAAATAATCTTTAATACCGGCAAGTATTCCGGGCACTTTCGGATATAAATCATCGCTCAAGTACGTTGTATCCACACGCGGATAAGTCGTCACGCGCTTTTCGTACAGCGATTGGATGAGCTGCAGCGTTTGCTCAGCAGAGAATGAGAATTTCTTATTGCAATCGACCTGCAATGAGGTCAAGTCATACAACTTCGGCGCATACTCCACCCCTTTTTTCTTTTCCACGGAAGTAATGGTCAGCGGCAGATCTTTAATGGAGTCCACTAATGCATTTCCCTGTTCCTCCGAAGTGATGGCATACTCGCCCTCTTCCACCGGAATCTGCGCACTGAAGAGTGTATCGCGATAGGTCGTTTTCAATTCCCAATAAGTGCGCGGAACAAAATTCTCTATTTCCGCCTGGCGTTTTACCACCAATGCCAACGTTGGCGTCTGGACCCGTCCGACAGACAGCACTTGTCGGTCCCGACCACTCCCGCGCGCGTACCTTATAGTGTATGCACGTGTGGCATTCATACCCAGTAGCCAGTCGCCGATGGCGCGCATCATACCGGCTTCATACAGATGCTGATATTCCGATTGATCTTTGAGTTGCTGAAAACCTTCACGAATAGCCTCTTCTGTCAACGAATTGACCCACAAGCGTTTAACAGGACATTTGCAACCGGCTTGTTGGTACACCCAACGTTGAATCAACTCCCCTTCCTGACCGGCATCACCGCAGTTAATCACTTCGTCGGCTTGGTCTATCAACGCTTTGATGATATTGAATTGTTTATGCACGCCTTCATCGCCATGCACTTTGATAGAAAAACGTTGCGGAATCATCGGCAGCGAACTGAGACTCCATGCCTTCCATTGGTCGGTATATTCTTGAGGGTCTAACAAAGCACACAGGTGACCGAAAGTCCAAGTCACCTGATAGCCGTTTCCCTCAAAATAACCGTCTTTACGCTGTTTGGCGCCCAACACATTGGCTATATAGGCGCCTACCGATGGTTTCTCTGCAACACAAACAATCATATTCAGATTTCTGTTGTGCCGTACCCGTAACCGTAACCATACCCCATGCGGTTACCTTTGACGCCATTAAGCACACAAGCCACATTATGCATGCGTTTCTGCTCAACGACCTGATTGATATAATCAATCATCTCAGTAGGCGTGTACTTGTAACGGCTGACGAAGATTGTCATATCGGCTACGCGGTCTAACAGATAGGTATCGCTGACGAGTGCCACAGGCGCTGTATCTACAATCACGTAGTCATAACGTTTGCGCAGTTCCGCAAACAACTCATCTACACGGTCGGTTTGCAACAACTCGGAGGGGTTCGGAGGAATAGTACCGCACGGGATGAGATCCAAGTTCTTGTGCTCGCCACTCGGAACAATGATATCGTCCAATTTCACATTCGGCTCTGCCAAATAATTTGTCAAGTAACCCTTCGTATTCAGATTGAAGTAAGTTGCCAACATAGGCTTGCGAATATCCAAGCCTACTAGCACGACCTTCTTTCCAAGGATAGCCAACGACAATGCGATATTGCTGGACACGTACGACTTACCCTCGTCATGATTACAAGACGTCACCAACACCACCGGCGACGCAACATCTTGAGGTAACGCAAACCGCAGATTAGTACGAAGCAACCTAAATAACTCCGAAGACGCAGACTGTTCGCCCTCACGAATAGCAATATGCGGATTATGAGGATCCCATGCCAACTGCCCTAACACCGATGCATTTACACGACGTTCAAACTCCTTTGCATCGTCAATCGTATCGTTCAGTAGCACAAAAATATAAAGAATTCCCGCAGGCAACATCAAACCCAAAATGAAGCATACCAATAGCAGTTTCAACAATTTCGGGCTCTTACTTCGTATGTTGTATTGCGGAATATCTATAATCTTAGCCGGCATTGATGTCGCTGCTAGCATCAGCGCGTTCTCCTCGCGTTTCTGATACAGGTAGAGATACAAACTCTCCTTCAGTTTCTGCTCACGTGCAACACGAACATATTCACGCTCCTGCTCCGGCGCATCCTTGATCTTACGATTATATTTTGTATCTTGTGCCTGCAAACTACGCTGACGTATTCTCAAACTCTCACGCACCGAACCGATAGACGCGATGATATTCTGACGCATCGATGCCAATTGCGCATTCATTTGCTCAATAACCGGGTTGTCTTCCGTTGCCGTGCGCTGGATTCGCATACGCTGCAACTGAAGCGCATTGTACTCTGACAACGCACTCACCAACGCGGCATCCGAAATGCCTAAGTTCGCAGGAATCAGATTGTTTCGCTTTGTGTCATCGCGCAAGAACTCGTCCACATACTCCACCAAACTCAATTGCGTTTCAATCTCCGTCATCGCACGTTGTTCCATACTGCTTGCCTCTAGGAACAACTGAGCCTGCGTTTTAATATCTGCGATATTGTTTTTCTCCTTATAACTCGACAACTCTTGTTCGGCATCCGCCAATTCGGAAGAGATAATTGCCATACGATCGTCAATAAAGGCCGCCGTATTTGTAGCAATCATGTTCTTATCCACTATTGAATTGAGGTTATACTGCTCAATCAACTGACTCAACAATGCCTTGTCTCGCTCCGGCACCGGAGAGGAAATGGAGAGATTGATAATATTGGACTCTTTCTTGTTTTGAGCTATTTTCAACTCTTTGCTATAAGCGGCAACCACCAAATCGCGACGGGAATGGACAAGCCGATAGGTAGAATCTTTACTCAACGGACGATTGGCATGAATGGCTATCGTGCCGGCGCACGTCTCGATCGGGCTTCCTAATTCACTAACTTTACTTGTTGAACTGTTTAAAAGTCCTATTTTTGTTTTTACTTTATAACCCGATTTAGTCGGTTTAATCGTTATCACAATCGTTTTTTCATCTGCCTCTTCCGTTAGCTGAATGCATTTGAGAGACAACGCGGGAGTTCGGAACTCCGTTTCCCAACGCAAACCGCTTCGCACCGCCGTCTCATCCCAGATATTCAACGCATCTATCGCCTGGTACAGCAAATCTCGAGAAGCCAATACCAAGACCTCATCACCCGTTGCCGAGTTACCGGAAAGACCTAACATTGACAATGCATCAAATTGTGCGCCGCCGGCTTTCTGACGCAACATAATACTTGCGTCCGTAGTCCACTTGGGTGCTTTGCGCAAGTAATACGCCATACCCAACAGGCAACAAATCATAACACCCACAACGAACCACCACCAGTGTTCCAATACAATGCGTATGATTTTACGAACATCAATCTCTTGAGCCTGATTCGCGTTATTCAGTTTCGTATTTTCCATATGAATAAAATCCTAATTATTTGCTCCCATCTTCAAGCTAACCACCGTCACAATCACCGTTGCCGCACTGGCTACCGTAGAAACCATGCTTAACCATAAACCGACGTTAGAACTCTGAACAACTCGTACGCCGTTCGGAGAAACGTAAAGCACGTCGTTTTGCTGCAGATAATAGTATGGAGACGCATACAAATTTACATCACCTAAATCCAAACGGGCAAATTCCAGTTTGCCATCCACCTCGCGGGTAAGCAACACATCTTCCCTACGACCGTAAGGAGTCAAATCACCCACTGCTGCCAATGCCTCGAAAATAGTCAAACGACCACGAGTTAACGGCACGCGCCCTGGATTTTTTACCTCACCCAAAACAGTCACTTTCGCATCCACCAAATCCACATGAACCATCGGATTAAGCACTTGTTTCTCCAGCAAAGACTTGATTGTATCTTCTACCTGCGCACGCTTCAAGCCGGCCACATGCACCTTGCCCAAAACAGGCAATTCAACCTCTCCTGCCTCATCCACAATATAATACGGAACAGAAGGAGTGGTCTGGACTTGATTTGTGCCGGGTTTATCATAAGTCACTTTTGCTAAGTTATACGGAGCTACAGCCTCTTGATCCAACGCAGAAACAAAAAAAGTCAAAGCATCTCCGCTTCGAATAACCGTTTCAGACTGCGGTTGAAATTTAGCATTGATAGAATCGGCCGCACCGGCATTGGCATCGCGCACGTAAGTCATTTTCTTCTTCGTTACGCAGCTCACAGATAGGAGAGCCACCAAGCTCAAAAGAAAAACTTGTTTGATTGTTCTATACATAGTTTTACGATGTTGTTTCACAAAATAGCGGGCAAAATTACAAAAAATAAATGATATACGCAAATAATCGGGCGTTTTTTTGCAAAAAACGTAGATTTTTGATTATTTATTTGCACATATCAAAAAAAAACACTAATTTTGCATGACATTTTGGCAGAACAACATGACACAGCAGGAATTACTGGCTATAAAACAACGGTTTGGCATTATTGGGCAAAGTTCGTTGCTAAATCGGGATATTGAAATCGCCGTGCAAGTCGCGCGCACCGATTTGAGTGTACTCATTACCGGAGAATCGGGCGTCGGAAAGGAGAATTTCCCGAAAATCATACATGCTTTCTCCGCTCGCAAACACGGTCCGTATTTTGCCGTCAACTGCGGTGCTATTCCCGAAGGGACGATTGACAGCGAGCTCTTCGGGCACGAAAAAGGAGCTTTCACGGACGCAAAAAGCGAGCATAAAGGATACTTTGAAATTGCGGACAACGGCACGCTTTTCTTGGATGAAGTAGGCGAGCTGCCGATGCCGACGCAAGTCCGTTTGTTGCGCGTTCTGGAAACCGGAGAATTTCTTCGGATGGGTTCCAGCCAAGTGCGAAAAACCAATGTGCGAGTGGTCGCGGCAACCAATCTCAACATGCGCCAAGCTATCGAAGACGGACGTTTCCGCGAAGACCTGTACTATCGTCTCAACACCGTTGAAATCCGGGTTCCGGCTTTGCGCGAACGCAAAGAAGACATCCCTTTGCTCTTCCGCAAGTTCGCAGTCGATTTTTGCAATCGATACCAGATGCCACCGCTCTCGCTCAACGAAGAAGCTACACGTCTGCTGCAAGAATGCTATTGGCGCGGAAACATACGACAACTTAAAAACCTCGCAGAGCAGATTTCGGTCATTGAGATGGACCATCAAATCAACGCGGATACGCTGCGCAAATACTTGCCGAAAGAGGAAAGCCAGCAAGGAATCGTTCTGCGCGCACCTGCACAAGAGCAAACAGGAAAGGACTACTCGCACGAGATAGGAATCCTGTACAACATGCTCATGAAAACACAGCAGGAACTGCGAGAACTCAAAGAAGGACTGGCGAACTCTGCATACTCCATTCAGCCTAACGAAGAGACGATGCCGACGACTATCATCCAAACGCCGATTGTCACGCCCGAAACGCCGACGCGCAAACCGATTGAAGCAGAAGACATTGAGAGCAGTCTGCGCATCGAAGACGCTGAAATTGAGCGAATTAAACGTGCTCTTGAGATATCCGGAGGAAACAGAAAAGTGGCAGCAGCCAAATTGGATATCTCCGAACGAACACTTTATAGAAAGATCAAAGAGTATGGACTATAGGCCAAATCAGACTGGCGAGACACTATCGAGAGACTATCGGATCGAGACTGTCTCGAGATTGCATCGAGGGCAAATCGGGATTGTTGCCTTCCTCGTGGCATGTCTTTTACTCGTTCTGCCGTCCTGTTCTATTAGTTACAAGTTCAACGGAGCCAACATCAACTATCAAACAACGCACTCTATCTCCATCGCTGACTTTCCGAACAACGCCGCAATGGTTAATCCAACATTGAGCAACAACCTGTCCGAGAACATCCGCGATATGTTCGTTCGCCAAACGCGCCTTCAGGTATTGCGAAAAGGAGGAGATCTCGAATTGGAAGGAGAAATAGTCGGATACGATGTCTCGCAAGGAGCAATCGCAACGGATAGTTATGCTTCGGAAAGCAAACTAACCATCTCTGTTACAGTGCATTACACAAACAATATCTATCCCGAAGAATCATTCGACAAAACCTATACGGCATACCAAACATTTGATTCCAGCCAATTGCTAACGGATGTGCAGGATGACCTTTGCGCAACGATTATCAAAGAAATTGCCGAAAGCATTTACAATGATACCGTCGCAAAATGGTAAAAAACTTTGAAAAATTTGCATATTTAAAAAAAAAGCAGTACCTTTGCAGCCGATTTTGCAAAAAATCCGATACGAAATATATTAAACATTAAATAATTATGTACATTTTTATTACTATCTTAATTGTTATTGCCGCCATTCTGTTGACGCTGCTCGTTTTGGTGCAGAATAGCAAAGGTGGTGGTTTGGCTGCTGGTTTTGCCAGCGGTAACATGGTGATGGGAGCTCCGAAAACAGCTGACTTCTTGGAGAAAGCTACGTGGACGCTCATCGCACTCATCGTTTTCTTCAGCATCGCTGCCGTTGGTTTCAGCAAAGGCCAGCAAGTGGCTATCGAAGAGCAATCTGCTATTCAGGTAGAAGAGGCAGCACCTGCACAACCGGCTGCAGAATTACCGGTTGAAAACGCTGAGTAATTTATTCTCTATTACAACAAAATAGGCAGCCAATCGGCTGCCTATTTTGTATCTGTTCGGAAGATTATTCTTCGTCTTCTCCGTTCAGAGCTGCCTCTGCGGCTTCACGAGCTGCTTGGATTGCGGCATATTCTTCCTGGTTGTGAACCGTGATACGTGCGAACTCACGCATACCCGTTCCGGCAGGAATTAGATTACCGCAAATCACGTTCTCTTTCATGCCTTCGAGGTAATCCACTTTTCCGCGGATGGCGGCTTCGTTGAGCACCTTCGTCGTTTCCTGGAACGATGCGGCGGACATGAACGATTTGGTTCCCAAAGCGGCACGAGTGATACCTTGCAGTATCTGTTTCGCCGTTGCGCACTCAGCATCACGAGCCTGAACAAGTTTCTTGTCGCGGCGACGGAGACTTGAGTTCTCGTCGTGCAGACGACGCGCAGTAACGATTTGACCTTCGCGGAGCACTTCGCTATCACCCGCATTGGTAATAACTTTGCGACCCCAGATACGATCGTTCTCCTCAAGGAAGTCCATCTTATCGACTACATCTCCCTCCAAGAAACGAGTATCACCCGGTTCCAAAATCTCTACTTTACGCATCATTTGGCGAACAATAATCTCGAAGTGCTTGTCGTTGATTTCCACACCTTGCAGGCGATAAACCTTTTGTGCTTCGTTAACGATATATTCTTGCACTTTCGTTTGACCTTGAATCGACAAGATATCATCAGGTGTGATAGCACCATCGGACAAAGCTGCACCGGCACGAACGAAGTCTCCTTCTTGTACTAGAAGTTGCTTGGTCAATGGGATCAAGTATGCTTTCTGCTCGCCCAACTTAGAGGTAACGAACAGCTCACGGTTACCACGTTTGATCTTGCCCAAAGAAACCTCACCGTCAATCTCGGCTACGATAGCAGGATTAGACGGGTTACGTGCCTCGAACAACTCCGTGATACGCGGAAGACCTGAGGTGATATCACCACCGCTATTGGTAATACGTGCAGTCGAATACAACGAGTCGCCGACTTTTACTGCTACGCCGTCGGTAAATACCAGACTTGCTTTTACAGGCAAGTTATACGAACGAAGCACATTGCCGTCTTTGTCCAAGATGTGAGCCAATGGCATCTTTGTCTTGTCTTTCGTTTCGGTAATGGAAACCTCGCGTTTGCCGGTCTGCTCATCCACTTCGGTCTTGCAGGTAACACCTTCAATCACATCCTCATAGCGAATGATACCGTCCTGCTCAATGATAAGCGGAGTCTTGTATTGATCCCATTCGCAGACTTTTGTTCCCTTTGCGTATTTCTCACCGGAAGTAACAAACAGTTTGGACGAATACGGGATATCGAAGGTTGCCAATACAACACCTGTCTTCTCGTCTTTGAGAGAGAGTGTGTTCTTACGGCTGACGGCAATCACATCGCCTGCAGCCGTAGTGATGGTGCGGAGGTCTTCAATCTCGATGATACCGTCATGCGGCAGTTCATAGGAACTCTCTGCTGCCGAACCACCGGCCAAACCTCCGGAGTGGAAGGTACGAAGTGTCAGCTGTGTACCCGGCTCACCGATAGCTTGAGCGGCAATAACGCCGACAGCCTCACCTTTCTGAACCATCTTACGCGATGCCAGGTTACGACCGTAGCATTTCGCGCAAACACCATGCTTGCTCTCGCAAGTGAGCACCGAACGAATCTCCACTTCCTCAATTCCGGCAGCCTCAATTGCTTCGCATTGTGCCTCGCGAATCTCTTCACCGGCAGCTACAATGAGATTGCCTTCATTATCATGAATATCATGAACGGAAACACGACCAAGAATACGCTGACTCAATGTAGCGACAACGTTGTTACCCTCTTTCACAGCGCGAGCTGCCAAACCACGGAGTGTACCGCAGTCTTCCTCATTGATAATCACATCGTGCGATACATCAACAAGACGACGAGTCAAGTAACCAGCATCGGCCGTCTTCAATGCAGTATCGGCCAAACCCTTACGGGCACCGTGAGTGGAGATAAAGTACTCAAGCACGGACATACCTTCTTTGAAGTTCGCGATGACAGGGTTCTCGATCTCGGTACGGGTATCGGTAGATCCGGCTTTCATAGGCTTACCCATAATACCACGGATACCTGCCAACTGCTTAATCTGGTCTGCACTACCACGCGCACCGGAATCCATCATCATGTAAACGGAGTTGAAACCTTCGTCTGCTTCTTTCATGTGCTTCATGACGATACCTTTCAGCTCTTCGTCAATCTTACGCCATGTATCCACAGTCGTACGATAACGCTCGTCGTCATTCATCAGACCGTTTGCATAGTTGAAGTTCAACTCATCGATGATAGCATTACCTTCAGCAATCTTTGCTTCACGCTCTTCCGGAATAATAATATCGTTGAGGTTGAAGCTCAAACCTCCGCGGAAAGCGCGATAATAACCGAGGTCTTTAATATCGTCGAGGAACTGTGCTGCGCGAGCCACACCGCATGTCTTGATAACCTGCGAGATGATACCCTTCACGGCACCTTTCTTCATCAGCACGTTCTGGAAACCGATTTCCTCAGGAATGTATTGGTTAACAATCACACGACCCGGAGTGGTCTCATAGATTTGTCCCTTCACGCGCACTTTCACTTTCGCGTGAATATCTACACGACCTTCGTTCAGCGCGATGATAGCCTCTTCTTCCGAATAGAAAGTAAGCCCTTCGCCCTTCACGCCCGCGCGCTCCTTAGTAATATAATACAAACCGAGAATCATATCTTGCGAAGGAACGGTAATCGGGTTTCCGTTAGCCGGGTCAAGGATGTTGTGAGAACCAAGCATCAGCAATTGTGCCTCCAGAATAGCCTCATTGCTCAATGGCAAGTGAACGGCCATTTGGTCACCATCGAAGTCAGCGTTAAAACCGGCACAGGACAGCGGGTGCAACTGAATAGCTTTACCCTCAATCATACGCGGCTGGAACGCCAAGATACCATGACGGTGCAATGTCGGGGCACGGTTCAGCAATACCGGGTGACCTTCCATCACATGTTCCAGAATCTCATAAATCACCGGCTCACGGCGGTCAATGATTTTCTTCGCAGATTTAACCGTTTTCACAATACCGCGCTCAATGAGTTTGCGGATGATAAACGGTTTATAGAGTTCGGCAGCCATCTCTTTCGGCAGACCGCACTCGTGCATCTTCAATTCCGGACCTACAACGATAACCGAACGAGCCGAATAGTCAACACGCTTACCCAGCAAGTTCTGACGGAAACGTCCTTGCTTACCTTTCAGCGAGTCAGACAACGATTTCAACGGACGGTTTGCATCGGATTTCATTGCGGTCGTCTTGCGGCTATTGTCGAATAACGAGTCAACAGCCTCTTGAAGCATGCGCTTCTCGTTACGCAGAATGACATCCGGAGCCTTGATTTCCATCAATCGTTTCAAACGGTTGTTACGGATAATCACGCGGCGATAAAGGTCGTTGAGGTCAGATGTGGCAAAACGACCACCATCCAGCGGTACCAACGGACGCAACTCAGGAGGAGTAACAGGAATAGCCTGCAGAATCATCCATTCAGGACGGTTCTTGCCTTTGCTGGCGCGGAAAGCTTCTACAACCTGCAGACGTTTCAGCGCTTCCTGACGACGTTGTACGGAGGATGACTTGTCTGCCGTAGCACGCAACTCGTACGATAACTCGTCCAAGTCAGTAGCACACAACAAGTCATAAATAGCCTCAGCACCCATCTTGATAATCACCTTGTTCGGATCGCTATCCTCCAATTGGTCGTTGTTCTCAGGCATGATATTGAGCACTTGCATGTACTGGTCTTCATCCAGCAACATTCTTGTCTCAATTGGAATACGATTCTTATCCGTCTCGTGTTTCTCTCCGATTTCCTGACCTTCCAAAGCACCGGCACGTACTACCAGATATTTCTCGTAGTAGATAACCGTATCCAGTTTCTTGGTCGGGATACCGAGTATCGCTGCCATCTTGGAAGGCAACGAACGCAGATACCATATATGAGCAACAGGAACAACCAGTTTGATATGTCCCATACGCTCACGACGTACTTTCTTCTCTGTTACTTCTACACCGCAGCGCTCGCAGACGATACCTTTGTAACGAATACGTTTGTATTTGCCGCAGTGGCACTCATAATCCTTGGTAGGACCGAAAATGCGCTCGCAGAACAAACCATCGCGCTCAGGTTTGTAAGTACGATAGTTAATCGTTTCCGGTTTGAGCACCTCACCCGACGAGAGTTGCATAATCTCGTCCGGAGAAGCCAGACCAATAGAAATCTTGGTGAAACCGGTTTTCTTATTTTCTTGTTTAAAAGCCATAATTGTCCTCCAATCTTATTCCATGTTAATACTGAGTGCGAGACCTTGCAACTCGTGCAACAGCACGTTCAACGACTCGGGCAGACCCGGAGTCGGGAAGTTCTCGCCTTTAACAATAGCCTCGTAGGTACGAGCACGACCGGTAACGTCATCAGATTTGATAGTCAGGATCTCTTGCAATACGTGAGCGGCACCGTGAGCCTCGAGAGCCCAAACCTCCATCTCACCGAAACGCTGACCACCGAATTGAGCCTTACCACCCAACGGTTGCTGGGTAATCAAGCTGTACGGACCAATCGAACGTGCGTGCATCTTATCGTCAACCATGTGACCGAGTTTCATGAAGTAGGTCACACCCACTGTTGCCATCTGGTCAAACGGTTCACCCGTTTCCCCATCATACAGTTGGGTCTTACCACCACGCGGCAGACCTGCTTTATCAGTCCACTCGTCCAACTGCTCCAAGGTACAGCCGTCGAAGATAGGTGTAGAGAACTTAACGCCTAATTCCTGACCTGCCCAACCGAGCACAGCCTCGAAAATCTGACCGATGTTCATACGAGAAGGCACACCCATCGGGTTCAATACGATATCCACAGGTGTTCCGTCTGCGAGGAACGGCATATCTTCTACGCGCACAATCTTGGAAACGATACCTTTGTTACCGTGACGACCGGCCATCTTGTCACCCACGCGAATCTTACGTTTCTTGCAGACATAAACCTTCGCCATCTGGATAATACCATTCGGCAGTTCATCGCCTACAGTAAGATTAAGTTTCTCACGTTTATGACGAGCGTCCATTTCCTTATATTTCGCAATATAATTCATGATACACTGTGCCACGAGCTCATTTTTGTGAGCATCAGCCGTCCATCCCTCGAGCAGTACAGAAAAATAGTCAATCTCGTTCAAGCGCTCTTTGGTAAAGTGCTGACCTTTGGATACTAGTTCTGTTCCAAGAATATCTTTTACGGATGCAGCCTGACGGCCATTTAACAAACCATAGAGTTTCTCTATCAGCAATGCACGGAGGTTCTCGGCCTTTGCCTTGAACTCAACGTCCATATTTTGCAGCGTCAGTTTGTCATCCATCTTCTGCTTGCGGTCCTTGTTAGCTTTCATATAAAGCTTCTTGTCCACGATGACACCATCCAATGACGGGCTGGCTTTCAAAGAAGCATCCTTCACATCGCCTGCTTTGTCACCGAAGATAGCCTTCAGCAGTTTCTCTTCCGGACTTGGATCGGTCTCTCCCTTCGGAGTGATCTTACCGATCAAGATGTCACCCGGTTGGATATACGCACCGATACGAATGATACCGTTCTCGTCCAAATCCTTCGTCGCATCCTCGGATACATTCGGGATATCGGCTGTGAACTCTTCCATACCGCGTTTGGTATCACGAACTTCAAGCAGTTGCTCAACAACGTGAACCGAAGTATACATATCCTCACGAACAATACGCTCGCTCAGCACGATAGCATCCTCGTAGTTGTAACCCTTCCATGGGATATAAGCCACTTTCAGGTTCTTACCGAGTGCCAACTCGCCGCCTTGGGTTGCATAACCTTCCGTCAGGATCTGACCTCTCTCCACTTTGTCGCCTTTGCGTACAATCGGGTGCAGGTCAATTGTCGTATTCTGGTTGGTTTTCTCGAACTTCGGCAGTTTGTATTCTTTCTCAGCCGGTTCAAAGGAGATGAACTCCTCCTCTTCCGAACGCGCATATTTGATGCGGATAACGTCAGCATCTACATATGTTACCAGACCATCCGCTTCTGCCACGATTTGTGTGCGGCTATCGGTTACGAGTTGTTCCTCAATACCGGTACCTACAATCGGTGCCTCAGAAGTAATCAACGGAACGGCCTGGCGCATCATGTTCGATCCCATCAATGCACGGTGAGCATCATCGTGCTCGAGGAACGGAATCAATGCAGCTGCTACAGAAGCAATCTGACAAGGAGCTACGTCCATCAGGTTAACTTTCTCCGGAGCAACGACTGGGAAGTCTGCGCCCAAACGAGTCTTAACCTTCGAGCGGATGAAGCTTCCGTCAGCACGCAGAGGCGCATTACCTTGCGCTACCACTTGGTTCTCCTCGTCTTCTGCAGACAGATAGATGACGTGATCATTATCCAAATCCACCACGCTGTCATGCACCTGACGGTACGGTGTCTCAATGAAACCAAGGTCATTCACCTTCGCATAGATACACAGCGAAGAGATAAGACCGATGTTCGGGCCTTCCGGTGTCTCAATAGGACAGAGACGGCCGTAGTGGGTGTAGTGAACGTCACGCACCTCGAAACCTGCGCGGTCACGACTCAAACCACCGGGACCCAAGGCGGACATACGACGTTTATGCGTAATCTCAGCCAACGGGTTCTGCTGATCCATGAACTGGCTCAGGGCGTTGGTTCCGAAATAACTATTGATGATACTCGAAATCGATTTCGCATTAATCAGATCAGTCGGCGTGAATACCTCGTTGTCGCGCACGTTCATACGCTCACGAACGGTGCGAGCCATACGAGCCAAACCGATACCGAACTGGTTGAACAGTTGCTCACCTACGGTGCGAACACGACGGTTGCTCAAGTGATCGATATCATCCACCTCGGCATTGCTGTTAATCAGCATGACGAGATATTTGATAATCTCAATGATATCCTCTTTCGTCAGAACGCGAGTGTCCTCCGGAATAGACATATTGAGCTTGCGGTTGATGCGGTAACGACCAACCTCACCGAGGTCATAACGCTTCTGCGAGAAGAACAGGTTCTGAATCATCTCACGAGCCGTAGCATCATCTGCCGGCTCTGCGTTACGCAATTGACGGTAGATATAAAGCACCGCTTCTTTCTCCGTCTTTGCCGGGTCTTTTTGCAGGGTATTGAAGATGATAGAGAAATCATTCTCACGCTCCTGATCTTTATGCAGCAGCACGGATTTGGATCCGGACTCCAGAATGATATCGATCACCTCCGGTGTCAGTTCCTCTTCACGTTCAACCACGATCTGGTTACGCTCGATTGACGAGACCTCACCGGTATCCTCATCAACGAAGTCCTCAATCGTCGGCTTCATCACATAACCTGCCAGTTTACGACCGATGCAGGCCTCAAGTGCTTCGCGATTCACTTTTACCTCCTCTGCCAGATCGAAGCAGTTGAGGATGTCCTTGTCGGACTCAAAACCGATAGCGCGGAGCAGTGTAGTAACCGGCAATTTCTTCTTGCGGTCGATGTAAGCATACATGACTTTGTTGATATCCGTCGAGAACTCAATCCAAGAGCCGCGGAACGGAATGATACGAGCCGAATAGAGTTTCGTACCGTTGCTGTGCATCGAAGTACCGAAGAACACACCCGGTGAACGATGCAACTGACTTACAACGACACGCTCTGCACCATTGATCACAAAAGTGCCTTTCGGCGTCATGTACGGAATAGTACCCAGGTAAACATCGGAAACGACGGTGTCAAAATCCTCATGATCGGGATCCTCGCAGCTAAGGCGCAGCTTGGCCTTCAAAGGCACACTGTAGGTCAGACCACGCTTGATGCACTCCTCAATCGAATAACGGGGGCGGTCAATCGAATAGTCCAAGAAAGCCAGCGTGAAACTGTTGCGGGTATCCTGAATCGGGAAGTTCTCCGAGAATACCTTAAAGAGTCCCTCTTTACGACGCTGTTCAGGCGTGGAATCCATCTGAACAAAATCCGCGAAGGACTTCAACTGAATTTCCAGAAAGTCAGGATACGGCATATGCTTTTGCATACGGCTGAAATTGACTCTCTGCTGTTTTTTACTTGTAGCCATTATTTTATATGGTTAATAATTGTTTAACAGAATTAAACTGTTGGTAATGAATAATTTAAATCTAAATCGGTGGCGTTGTATTTTATATTATTTTAACTTTCGCCTTATAATAATTACCAAATATTGCAGTTTTTTAATCATTCTGTCCTATTGAGCAGAAAAGGTTTAGACCCTCATTTTGCGTGAGGATCTAAACCTATTCCACCCGATCAGAGTGGTTGGTCAGTAGGGGTATTACTTGAGTTCTACCTCAGCACCTACCTCTTCGAGAGCTTTCTTCAAAGCCTCAGCGGTTGCTTTGTCAACACCTTCCTTAACGTTAGCAGGAGCAGCGTCTACGATGTCTTTAGCCTCTTTCAGACCAAGACCGGTTTGCTCTTTAACGGCTTTAACAACCTGGAGTTTGTTAGCACCTGCGCTCTTCAGAACAACATCGAACGAGGTCTTCTCCTCAGCTGCCTCAGCAGCAGCGCCACCAGCAGCAGGACCTGCAGCAACAGCAACAGCTGCAGCAGCCGGCTCAATGCCATACTCCTCTTTCAGGATGGTAGCGAGTTCATTTACTTCCTTAACGGTAAGGTTAACTAATGTTTCAGCAATAACTTTAAGATCTGCCATGATCGTATAAATTTTAAATGTTTTTTAATTCAATTAATTTGTTAAGCGAATAATTATCCGCGTTTCTCCAGTGTCTGGAGTACACCGTGAATGGTGTTTTGTCCACTTTGCAGAGCCGATACGACGTTCTTCGCAGGTGATTGCAGCAATGCAACCAATTCAGCGATGAGGTCATTTTTCGACTTAACATTGCACAGGAACTCGAGATTCTGCTTGCCTACGTAAATAGTTTCTTCTACGTATGCAGCTTTGAGTTGCGGCTTAGCCTCACCCGTCTTGTCGCCTTTGGTAAACTCCTTAATAAGTTTCGCGGGCGCGTTACCGGTGTTGCAAAGCATGAGAGCGGTGTTACCTTTGAGAGCTCCGAAAATCTCTGCCTCTACGCCTTTTTTCTCAAGCGCTTTCTGGAGCAGTGTATTCTTTGCTACAAGGAGTTTGATGTCTTGCTTGAAGCACGCGCGACGCAAGTCACTGGTCTTCTCCGCATTCAGACCCTCGATGTTAACGAGGTAGAAATGCGAGAACTCACCGAGTTGAGCGCCAAGGGCTTCAATGACGAGGTTTTTATCTTCCTTTTTCATACTTGTCTGTTGTTTTTAGAGATTAAAGCGATTTGGTATCGATCTTAATACCCTGACTCATAGTGCTGGAAAGATAAACGCTCTTGATGTACTCACCTTTGGAAACAGCAGGTTTCAAGTGCTTGATAGTATCGATGAACGCGAGCGCGTTCTCAGCGATCTTCTCAGCGCTGAAGCTTACTTTACCGATAGAGGTGTGTACAATTCCGAACTTGTCAACCTTGAAGTCAATCTTACCACCCTTGATCTCTTTGACAGCTTTCGCAACGTCCATGGTAACGGTACCGCTTTTGGGGTTCGGCATCAAGCCACGAGGACCCAATACGCGACCGAGGGCACCAATCTTACCCATGATTTGAGGCATGGTGATAATGACATCAATGTCAGTCCATCCACCTTTGATCTTTTCAATATACTCATCCAGACCTACATAGTCAGCACCTGCTTCTTTAGCAGCTGCCTCCTGATCCGGAGTACAGAGTGCGAGAACGCGAACAACTTTACCTGTTCCGTTAGGGAGTGCTACGACGCCACGAACCATTTGGTTGGCCTTACGCGGGTCAACGCCGAGGCGTACGTCGATATCCACACTTGCATCGAACTTAGTGGTAGTGATCTCTTTTACGAGAGCAGCTGCCTCTTCGATCGTGTAGAGCTTGCCAGCTTCAATCTTCTCAGCAGCAAGCTTCTGTTTTTTTGTCAGTTTTGCCATAATTGTTGATAATGATTGAAGAGTTTTACTTTACAACGATACCCATGCTGCGTGCGGTACCTTTGACCATTTTGAGCGCGGACTCTACGGTGAAACAGTTGAGGTCCACCATTTTGTCCTCAGCGATTTTGCGAGCCTGCTCCTCGGTGATTGTAGCCACCTTGTTGCGGTTCGGCTGATCGCTACCGCCCTTCACCTTAGCAGCCTCGATGAGCTGAACAGCTACAGGAGGAGTCTTAACGATGAAGTCAAACGACTTGTCAGCATAAACGGTAATGATAACAGGCAGCACTTTACCTGCCTTGTCTTGCGTTCTGGCATTGAACTGTTTGCAGAACTCCATAATGTTCACACCCTTCGAACCGAGAGCCGGACCAACGGGAGGAGCAGGGTTGGCAGCGCCACCTTTGATTTGGAGTTTGATAAAACCAGCAATTTCTTTAGCCATAGTTTTACGATTGTTAATAGTTTTTGACTTACAAGCGAATTCTATTCAAATTCTCAGTCGGTTAATAATTTGAAACTATCGAGTAGTAACTAACGACCTGTAACGGGGTCTCCTACTCTTTTTCTACCTGGTTGTAGCCCAACTCGAGCGGAGTTTGGCGGTCAAAGATAGTGACAACAACCTTGAGTTTGTGTTTGTCTTGACTCACTTCCTGTACGGTTCCCTTGAAGCCGTTGAACGGACCATCGACAACCTTGACGCTCTCGCCGACAAGGAAAGTGATTTCGCTTGCAGCGCGGCTCTCCGATTCGCTTACGATACCAACAAGTTTGTTGACTTCAGCCTGCGAAACGGGTTTCGGTTTAACGGTAGTCTTACCACCGCTCAGGAATCCTAATACATTCGGGATGTTACGCAACAGAGGGAAGCTCTCGTCGCAGAGGTAGCACTCCACCAACAGATAGCCCGGAAGGAGATTGCGCTCTTTCTCGGTGCGTTTGCCGTTTTTGAGGGTGACTACTTTTTCCCGAGGAATCAACACCTGCGACACATACTCGCGGAAGAGGGACGAAGAGACGAGTGCATTGTTGATGTACTCTTCCACTTTATTCTCCTTGCCGCTGATAGCGCGCAGCACGTACCATTGTTTTTTGTTTTCTGCCATAATCTAAATCATTAGAAAAGTCCGTAAACAAAAGTCATGATACTCTCAAAGCACCAGTCCATGAGCCAAACGATCAGCGCCAGTATTATGGAAGCGATCAATACTATCACTGAACTTTGGGCCAATTCCTTACGGGTTGGCCAACTTGTCTTGTGAACCAGTTCGTTGTACGATTCTTTTACGTTTTCTACAAAAGCCATATCAGTAGATTTTTATATTTGCTTTAGTTATTTCCGCAACCAAATCCGGCTCCAGCAAGCGCTAAAGTCGAATCGGAAGCTATGTCTGTAACATTGGTTATTGATGATTGGTTATTGATGATTGTTTCCTTTCACTTTTCACCTTTCACCTTTATTAGCACGGAAGGCAGGAATCGAACCCACATTAACGGTTTTGGAGACCGCTCTCCTACCATTGGAGGACTTCCGTAAAATGCCGAGGCCGAAGCCTCGCATTTTCCGGGAATCTTGGCTTCGGCGAGTGGCGAAAGTAAACTTTCACCCGCCTAGCACAAGATGTCCGTAAAGACTAACTGTATTAGTCAATCAGTTTGGTGATTTGTCCGGAACCTACGGTACGACCAACCTCAAGGATAGCGAAACGCAGACCCTCAGAGCAAGCAACCGGGTAGATCAACTTAACGGTGATCTCGAGGTTATCGCCCGGCATTACCATCTCAGTTCCTTCCGGCAGAGTGATCTCACCGGTAACGTCCATTGTACGGATGTAGAACTGCGGACGATAGTGGTTGTGGAAC
>JAGCFX010000083.1 GCA_017649925.1 Paludibacteraceae bacterium
CTATCATTCTTCCTAATTTAAATCCATTGCGTAAATACTCGCCGTGCGAGATGTAACCGAGTTGGTTGGAAAGGATCTTCGTCTTGCCAATTTGCGCGTCGATATTGCGATGCGAGTGACCATAGATCCAATAGTCGATATCCGAATCCGCGATATAATTGCCCAACTCTACCGTGAAAGCACCATTGATCGTGCTGCCTCTAAATTCCTCTGCTGTACATTGCTGCGTCGGCACATGGTGCGTGAGTACAATCTTCGTTTTCGCCTTGCTCTCCTTTACCGCTTTGCGGATAAAATCGAAACAACGTTCGTGTTCGGCATTGAAATCGTCTGCTGTTAGACGATGTCCGTTGTACATGATCCGATAGAAATCACTCACGCCCTTTTCCGTTTGATATGCATCAAATGGCTCGATAAACGACCAAAGCGTAGAGACGATGATATCGGTTAAAGCGTTTTTGCTGTCAGCAGTGAGACGGCCTTCGGCTGTCAGATGCAGGACTTTGTTGTAGTACGCTTTTACGTTTGGACGGATGTCCAGACAATAGTTATCCGGCATGGTTGCCAAGTCATAATAGCCGTAGAAATCATGGTTACCGAGGCACACAATGACTTGCTTGTAATGGCGTGAAGCCCAATCCCAGAAATCGTACGCCTTATACGTCTCGCGTCCGGAATCGGGTAGGTCCAAGTACGCCGTATCACCGGCAATAAGCAGTATATCACCCGTCACTTCCAACGGATGAGCCGCCAACCACGCGCGGTTGTCCGGAAACTCCAGATGCAGGTCACTCACAAATTGAATCTTCAAACCTGGTTCCGGCTTATAAAGAGCAATGTCGCACATTATTTGTATAAGCATGTCGGTGCGTTCAATCTCGTCCGCAGAGATGGCGCACTCAATCTCTTCATTGAAATTTGGGCGTCGTAGCATGGCTTCAAACTGCTCCGATAGATACTGCTGTACTTCTGTTTCAGCTGCACGAAAACGTGTCATAAAGTCCGTGCAATAATTGAGCACGTAAATGATATCCTCGAAGTCAATTGCCCCTCGCCAATCGTTTCCGCCACGCGAAAGCAAAGCCTCTATCTTCGTTGCGATATAATATGCAACAGGTAGTCGGTAAATCTGCTTTCCGGAAGGCAAGGTGTATAATTCGCGATGCTCAAATCCCGGTCGATACCATCGGTTGCCGAAACTTAGGCTCTTTTCTTCGTAAGACATTACGTCCACCAATTCACCATTGTATACCCAACGGCAGATAACCGGTGGGTCAGACTCTGTGTCGTTCTGGAAATGCAACTTACGCAACATTTCCTCGACAGCCGCATGTTCTGCATAGTTATTTGAATCGACAACACAATCTACATCCGTAGTAGGTCTGGGCTCTGTTGCTGCCGGATCATTGGCATATGACCCCGCCATTACACCTCCGACATACACCAGCCGCTCATTTAAACTCTGCATGCCTTCGGAGATTTCTTGCAATAGTTCGTTATTGGTTTTCGACATAGCGCTGGATGTGTTTATTTAGTTCTGCAATGGCAATCTCTTTTTCACGCGAACGTCCCATGCGAAGCGTGTCGGCGATGACCAGTAGTTGGTATAGTTCCTCGTCACGCAAAGCCGCTTCAGGGGCAGATGGGTAGAGCGGGGTTATCTGTTGTCCACGTGCGTTACCTTTGATGTAACGCCATACAAATTGTTCGGAAGAATCAGTTACATGTTCTTTGATGGGAGAAGCACTTACATATGCAGGTATGCCGCGGATGACACGACCTGTCTCTGCCGGAAAGACATAAGCCAGGCCATGAATCATAAACTCCTGCAACGCCAGCGTGTTCACGCGTTTCTTGTTGCGATCTACCAATTGCGCCTTTTTGTTGCGTTCCAGACTTTCACTTACACTAGAAGCACTCATGCCGAGTTCTTCTGCAAGTTTCCGCAAAGAAAGATTACGTCCTTTTGACGTCAATTTCTTTAATAGTATAACTAAATCTTGCTCCTTCATAACCGCTTAAAATCAGTAATTATTGATAAATCGTTCTTAGCTTACGCACGATTATTACTTGGCTTTCGCGCGTAATGTTCGTCGTTCGCGAATCGCGAACACTAAATCCGCTGCAAAGGTACAACTTTTTTCTGAATTATGCAAATTTATTTCCAATAATCATTCCGAATGATAAAAAAATCAGAGATTTTGAGTGAACGAATGAAGGAATGAACGTTGAACGATTTAATGAGCACAAAATAGACGAGCCGGAGCCCGTGTGGAGGGAACTACTGTTCGCAGTTTGCGAACGGCGAACACTGGGTATGTTATCGGGCGAAAAAATAGTGGTAAAAATACACGGCTGCTACGGCTAAAGCGAGGTGAAGGAAGAGGATGAGAGGGAGACCAAAGCGGAATTTGGAATGCTGGGTCTTGTGATGCCAGACTTTCATGCCGAGAAAAGCACCGACACTGCCGCCCAAGAGCGCAATGCCTATCAGTTTGGCCTCCGTAACACGCCATTTGTCATGGCGGGATTTCCATTTATCGATGCCATAGAGAAAGAATGCCACGAGGTTAATCGCCGCGAGATAGATCAGAATGCCATATAAGAGGTATTGTCTCATTGGCTTATTCGCAGGTATGGAGGTACTCTACGGTATTACCGACGGAGGCGAGGTATTGTTGGAACGCCTCTTGGGAGATGACAACCGTGCCGCGGCAGTCATTCGGGTGGAAGGAGAGCGTGGGAGCTTCCTTCAGACGGCTGTCGAGGAAGAGGATGACATGGTGATCGGTATCATTAATGAGTCCGAAAGGACTAACCGAGCCGGGTTCGAGTCCCAGATAGCGCATCATCCGTTCGGGTGAAGCAAACGATAGTTTGCCGGGAGCTTTCTTGCCCTGCGAGACGAGGATATCCTTGAGCCAGTGCTCGATATCATGAATAGCCAGATCGTCATCGCACGGGAAGCAGATGAGGTAATGCTGGTCTCCCTTATGATTGCGCATGAAGATATTCTTGCAATGAACCGAACCATCGTCACGCCACCATCGTTTGGCTTCCTCGATGGTTTTGCCCTCGGGATGATTATAGACAGTAAAGGGGATATGGTGTTGCTCCAGATAATGCACCACTTTTTCCTGCCGCTCGGAAAGAAGCTCTGCGGGTTGATCAATGATCCGCGGGATGCCGGCTTCAACGAGTTGTTGGCGCGGAACGAAGCCCCATGAACAGGCTATGAAAGGCACACCGGCATTGGCGGCGGTGTCTCGATCGACGAGGCTGTCGCCGAGGTATAAGGTTGAAAGTTGAGTGTTTAGGGTTGAGAGTTTAGAGATGATATCCTTGACAATCTGGGGATTGGGTTTGCGGGGAATGCCGTCTCGTTCGCCGAGGACGACATCAAAGATCCCGGGGAAGAAATGCGAGACAATCTTCTCCGTAGCCGCTTGGTATTTATTGCTCGCCACGGCCAATTGATGTCCTTGTGCTTTGAGTGTATTCAGTAGTTCCGGAATACCATCGTACGGGCGTGTGAAATCGCAGTTATGCGCATCATAATACGGCACAAAGAATGCCCGTACGCGCAGAATCGATTCTTCCGTCCGCTCTGATTCCGGTAGCGCCCGGCGGATGAGATTATTGATGCCATTCCCTACCATCCGCGGGTATTCCTCGATGGGATGGGTAGGGAAACCGCACAAGTTTAAGGCATGATTGCACGCATACCCCAAATCGTCAATGGTATTGAGCAGCGTGCCATCCAAATCAAAAATAATTGTCATTGTTCTTCCTTTCTTGCAATTTTGCGTGCAAAGGTAATAAAAAAAATTGATATATACAAAAAAACAGGGATTTTTGGTTTTGGCACGGTATTTGCAAAGGGTAGTTGAACCAGTTAACGAGCAAGAGTTAGCGAACCAGTGAATTATTTTAAAAATTGAAAGTTATGAAAAAGTTAATCATTCTGGCTATCAGTGCCATCCTTGTGGCGAATGTAAGCGCGCAAGAACAGAAAACCGAGTGCTCCAAAGGCAAGCAGATGAGCCAAGAAGAGCGTGTAGAATTTGACATCAAACGTTTGACTCAAGAGTTGATGCTGAGTGACCAACAGGCTGAGAAATTCGCAGTGACCTATCGTGAATACGCATCCAAATGCGATGAGTTATTTGCAAAGAAAAAAGCGAAGAAATTCGAGCCGGGGCAAGAAATGACCGACAAAGAGTTGGACAAGTTAGCCAAGGCACGTTTCGACGGGATGAAAGAATTCGCGAATCTGCAATCCAAATTCTATGACATATTCCGCAATGATCTGAGTGCCCGCCAGGTGGCGAATGTGCTGCATCTGAATGAGTTCGGTCCCAAGCAAGGCTGCTGCGGCAAA
>JAGCFX010000084.1 GCA_017649925.1 Paludibacteraceae bacterium
AGATGGGAATCAAGAAGATCCGGAGAGGAGAAAAGTCGTTGATCTGAATGTAGAATATACGATGAGAGCCGGACATCGCGATATGCGGTGCGATGTCAAAGTGAGCGAACCAATAGAAGGTCTCTGTACCGGCGTGCAGACCATTCCGGCAAAGGGCGGAAAAGACACCGTTGCCATCATTCTGCCGAACGGGGTTCTTCTCGCCTCATGGGGCACGGACTGGCCTGTGAACGACAGCGCCAAATATGCCAAAGAAACAGTAGGTTTAGGAGTGTTTATACCGAAAAAGTTTGCCGGAGAAATCGTTCACGACAAGCAGAATAATTTGTGTCTTCTAAATGCCCTTCCTTTTAGGGAAGGGTCTGGGTTAGGCCTTCATTTCTACCTTACCTGTTGCGGAGCGACCAAAGAAAACCACCCCGTGGCAAGGACTGCCGAGGAGTGGATTGCTTATTTAAAGAAGTGGGCAAAAGGGCTTAAATAGCACTCATTCACGTTCGCATCTCATTCGCATCACGGACGTCACCGTAAGGTGGACGTCCTTTTTTTATATACCGCGTACGCTCCGGCAAGAAGAGTAAAGAATAACATAACTGCCCAGTTGAAATCAAGCGGACACCAGCAGTAGCCTTCTTCGTACTCATGATCACATCCATCTAAGGAGTTACTGCCACAAATATCACAGACATAACATCCTAATTCAGGATGCCATACCCAATGACATTCAGTACATGTTCCGCCAGGGACACCTGGTCCACCTTCCACACTATTCCTTCTTTTACTAGGGGCTTGTGCAGGAGAATAAGTTTCTGCAGTTGTCACGCCGCCCACTATATTTGAAGCGGCGGTATAAATACCTCTCACCTGCGGTGCTGCAGTCATCTCAGATGTAGAAGCTATTCCTCTACCCATAGAAATGCCGGTAGATCCCATAGCAGCCACAGGCGCTTGTGCTATGACGCTATTACCCATGGCGGTAGAACGCACGGGCGCGGAATAAACCATTCCGCTGCGCCCTGAACCTTTATAGGTAGAGGTATAATTCATGGAGGCAGATACGTGAATCGGATTAGCCGACACACATAGTGCGCACCATAAACATATTATTATCAATAATACCTTTTTCAAAACTAATACTTTTTTATATGCCCTTGTCACAAGGGGAAATTATTTGCGCACTACTGCGCCGGTTGCATTATAAAGCACTCCGTCTTTGAGGATATATAATTGGTTGTCCTTAATAAACTTCTGTACCTTTGTTTCACTTTCTATTTCATCCACACCTGTCGTAACAGTAGGAATATTAGCTGCCACGATCTGGAATCGCTCGGTAATCTCGCTATTCGGCACGGCATAGAAAGTATATTCAATATCTTCGTTGATAAAGACTTTCATTCTTGCTTCTTTGTCCCACAGAACCAAAGGATTCTCGCTATTGATATGGCTGAACTTCATTGTATATGTCATCTCCTCGCCCGTGCGCACGCCTACGTGCGTTCCTTCTATACTATTAGTTGCATCAACAGATAATTTATCCTCATCTTCTACTGCAAAGATATTGAATGCACAACTCATTTTCTTATGCGCATCATAACCATTTTCAAATGAACGATCATTTTCTTCGGACTCCAAGATATACAGATTATCTACTAATCCATTAGAGGAAAGAGAAATCTTTAATGAGCCTTCGTCCACCTGCTCATTTGCTTTTACTCGCAATGTTGTGTTAGACTCTGTTGTTCCCCAAACTAACTTATTATAATCCAAAGTGAGCGTTCCCGCCTTGTTTGTACTAACATAGAATCCTTGCATCGCAGGGATTACTGTGGGGTAACCCGCCATGCCTTTCAGTTTTGAAGCATTCTTTACAGGAATGGAAATGTATTGGCCTTTAGCCTCCAAGTCATCACTACCGGCATTATCCTGAATGTCCTTACGCGAACCAGTATTGAATAAATGAATGGTTGCCTCTACTCCTTCAGAGAAATCTTCATTCTCATCAAGTTTTGTAATATCAATAGGTGCCATAAAACTATTGGCAAACACGTTGCTACCGGGGGAGGCGGATGTTGATGTGTAAGTAAGAGGCAATTCAACCGTTGTGTTTTCTGCTAATTGACCTTTATAAATAACTACAACACCATTTTCATTGTACTGCGAAGTTGCATATCCAGCAAATGGTTCCAATTTTAAACTACGACGATTATTCTTCCACTCTCCGGTTGTTTCGTTCCAGTCGTAAATCATACTGCTGGTAAATACCTCCTTAGCAGCAGTACCGCCCACCATAGGAGAACCGACATATTGCCAAGTTCCCACATCTTGATGGTTCTCTACCGCCATATTATAATAGCCTTTCGTAAACAACTCTACCGTTGCTTGAGGCATTGGTTCTGCGGATTCAGGGTGGATGCGCAAGAAACCTGTCTGGCCTTTAGTGGCTTCATCTTCTGTTTCTGCCTTCAGAACGAGATTCTTTTCCGGCTCAGCCAACTTGATTGCGTCAATACCTCCTTCGCCGACCGTCAAACCGCCATTGGGATTAACGGTAACAGCAGGTATTCCTTTTCCTTTGTCTTCCCAGTTGATCGTAAGGCTCTTTACCTTCAATTCCCCATCGGAAACAACCATCGGCGCATTAATCAGCACATCTGCTGTCTCGCCGGGAACAGTTCCCTTGTTCCAACTGGTCGCATCATCTGAATGGTCGCTGTTTGTACCATTGAAGATCCAAACTTCTTCATCCATCAACATCGGGTTTACTTTGGCAGAGCCATCCAATGTCAAATGAGTTTGGCCATACCAGCTATAACCGGAAGCCAAAGCTGTTTTGGTCATTGTCTGACGGGAAACTATCTCTCCGCGGCTGTTACGCGGACGTTTGGGTTGACCTTTGAGTGTATAAGCTACTACATCTCCATCATCGAATGTACCGCCATCGATGAAGGTGAGTTTCGGCATACCTAAAGTCGTTTCGCCTCCAACAGAACCATCGTTGATATATACTTCACCATCGAATTTCTCGGTAGTACCGGACATATGAGCGATAGCCATGTTGGTAGCATTGTGCAATTCGAGTTGCGTGCCGTTTACAACTACTTGGCCGTTAGCACTACCTAAGTCAATAGACGGATAGTTTGTCGCAGGACGAAGAGCCAAAATAGCGGAAGGCTCAGCGGTTTTCCAACTATCATTGATAGTCAATGTAGCCGTTCCGGCAAGTTGGATGGCTGCCTTGCTTGCAGAAGAAACGATATTTGTGCCACGCGCTGCAATCGTTGCATTTCCACTAACCGCTATTGCAGCGTTTGTTGCAACGATTTCCGTATTATTGAGGCTAACAGCAGCACCCGTTTCCAGTTGGAGAGCGGTCGTAGCAGGAGCCTTCGGTCTGTAACCTACAAAGACGCGGGTCTTGGAATCCGTAACATTCAATGTCTTAGTGGAAGCATCAAATGTGCGTACATACGTGTACTGCGCGCCTTCCTTTTTATATACGAAACACGGCGTGTGCACATTGCTTGCAGTTACAACCGGCACGTTATAGCCCTTTGCAGGCGAATACACCCATTCGCGTGAAGCCGCATCGGACTCCGATACACCATAGATATACAAGGTATCGAAGAGAGGCGTAGAGCCATTGAAGAGGCCCTCCAGGATATCTGAAGTAAACAATGTCCGTTGCGCACGGTATGCCGTACCGGAAACAGGGTTATGCTCTGTACCGGTCTGGAAGATAGCCGTTGCGGATGTAGTAATAGCGGGTTTCTCTGAACTGACAGGAATCTCCAGACTTGTTCCATCGTTGGAAGTGAAAGTCAGTGTACCTGATTGATTTACATCGTTGCAACGTACACGAACTACGTATTCACCGCTCTGTTCAATACCTACATTTTCTGTAATGGTAGTTTCATCTACATAGAAAGCAGGATTAGAGGAAGTAACAGTAATAGCATCTTCCATTCCTCCGCACAGTCCAAGAGACGAATAACTTAATGTCAATGCCTGCGGTTCTTGGAGCGGATTGAGCGGAATATCCGTACCAAACGTCAACTCTGCTTTATCAGAGCGGATATATTTCTTTTGAGTAATAGTAAGGTTCTGAATAAAACCGGCAAAAGCACTCTTAATGTTAATTCTTACCGAGCGAGTAGTAGGATCCAGCGGTAACTTGATTGAAGTGGTAGTATATGCATTATACGGACCACCGATTTTATGTTCTGTACCATCTATCGTTCTCTCATACACAGTCCAAACTGGATTCTTTTGTTTTGCCGGTGTATATGTATCCCCAAACATATCTATATCAAAGGATACTGTTTGTAATTTAGTATCAAAGAATAGTGAATCAGGAATTCCGGTAAATTTCAGTTCGATATCTTTGTCGGTACCTTCCAATTCCAAGGAAAACAGAGAAGACGCGAGATCCCCTAGGCTACTAAAAGCTCCACTAAGACCTTGATCCCAATTACCCAATTGGATACCCTCAAATTGAGTGTATTTTACAGGAACAAAATATCGATCTTCCATTGTATTTGTCGTAGCACACCAACCACTCGGAGTGACGTACTCCGCCCCCATATTAGTCATTACACTTTCGCTGTTCACAGTAACAGGTAAACATTGTGGAACTTTAGGATAAATGGTAATGGTATGAGTGGATGTTACTTCATTATAATTGGCACTCTCAACTTGGTGTGCGGTTATTTCTATATCCGTTTTCTTCGTATCACCAATTTCTCCCACAGTCAGTTTATTGCCTTCTATAGATAGATAAGCAGAAGATTCAGTTGCGCTCAACGATGCCTCTTTATTAGAAGAAACCACAAAATTGCTATAAATCGTATTCTCGCGCAAGGCATTACCGATATTCCACGTAATAACAGGATCGGCTTTTGCTACTATAACTGGCACTTCGAAATAAATGGAACCATATACAGCCGTATTATCCGGCGTAAAGAGCACCATGTGATTTGCTGTGCCTGCATTAGGCATGATAGCCGGATCAACCCAAGAGAGTGCTCCTGCAATCTCAACACCATCGAGGTAAACCTTACCGGATAATGTAGAAGCGCTCAACAAATCACCATATGTAATACCAGAAGCGTGCACATCTGTATATTGGTTCGGATTTGCACCGAGTGTTATAATAGTCTTCGACACATCAGGTGCAGGATTATAATAGTCATTACCTGCCTGACTTGCCGTAATAATGATTGGTTGATTTGGTTCTACAACTACTAATCGTCCGTTCTCGTTGATATATCCTGCAACCCCATCACCTGGTGCATTAGGAGTATAGGTTACCGGCAGACCAGATGAAGCCGTTGCGCCCATTTCGGTACCTGTAGCGTATTCAACATTTTCTGTCAAAGTCCAATTAATTGTTTGGTCGGACTTTGCCATCAAATAGGCGTAAAGTGTGAGGTCGTTGGCATATTTCCATTTGCGCGTATCGCTTGTATAACCGCTCACGCTTGCCAACACATTTCCGTATCTGTCAATTAATTGCGTTCCTGTGCTATCAGAGCCGGTGAAATATCCCCAGAAGGTATATTTGTCTCTGGACGGAGGAGTGATAGAAGCAATTGTAACAGCATCGTACGTTACACCAAAACTTGGCGTTCCGTGAGTCGTAGCAGCGGGACTTTCCAATGTCACCGTGTAGTTATTGGCAGTCCAATGAGCATAAAGGGTATGATTACTTGCTGTGGTTACCGTTGTGCTCGATGTCACCTGTGTGCCATCCGAAGCAGAAGTCCACCAGCCCGTGAAGGTATAACCGGCACGTGCTACGTTAGGAGCAGCGGGTAAAGTGCCATATGTCGCATCAAAAGTAACAGTTTTTGATGCAGGAGTCACACTTCCTCCATTTGCATCAAATGTTACAGTATAGTCAGCTGGCGCAAAGATAGCATAATACGGACCATCAGTGACAGTTCCGCTTTCCTTTCCTGATAAAGTAACTTTTTTAGGATTAGATGTATCTCCAGAAGTAGCAGAAGAGTTTTTAGACCATCCCTTAAAAGAATACCCACTCTTAGGACTAGCAAAAAGATAAAAATCCTGGCTTACTGTGGTATAGCCATAAAACAAAATATATGCAGAGTACTGCGTCTCTTCTGCATAATCAGACGTTAAACTATAACTCGAAGGAGCGCTGTTAGATTTTGCCACGTACACATAACCTTGCGTCGCAGGAGACGACTCCGCTGTTACTTTCATTGTGACATTTCCTCCCAGCACACCGGTAGTGCACACGAGCGCGCACGCGAGGAAGAAAAATTTAAGAGTTTGAGTAAAAGTTCTCATATCTTTTTGTATCTTAAAATTCGACTTGTTTTGTTGTTTTGCTTAGTGCGGTTGGCAAATTTACTATTTTTAAGTTTTTATGGGTAAATTCAAAATAATCAACCGCAAAAAAGCATGCAAAATTAATATTTTTCTTCGAAACATGCAAATTTTAACCCCTCGCGCACGTACGAATAATAAGGAGGTATAGTCGTTTCTTAAAATTTGACACTTTTTATGTTATACAACATGTTTTTTGTTCTGTTTTTTCGTAATGACTCATTTTGCTCTCGATAACCAAACAAAAACCACGAAAATGACGAACTTATCTCGCACTTATCGCGCACTTATCACGCACTTATCACGCACTAATTTTAGTGCGCGATTTCGTTGGTATTATATACGTAGTATATAATACTGGCGTGTTCGTTTAAAAAGAGAAAAAGAAGAGAGAATTTACTCAATAATACCCGCTTCGCGCCATGAAGCGACGGTAGCATTGACATCCGACATGGCTTGCTCCGGCGAAACGTCATATTCCGCGCAAAGTGCCTTGCATAAATCTGCGGCACTAAATCCGCCGGCGGCGGTGCATTCTTCGGCTTTCTGCCAGAGGAAAGCGGCTGTTTCGTTAAGGGTGATCATCTTATTGAAATTGATGAGCGCCATCGATTCGCCGACTAAAATATACTCGTTGCCTAATTTGCGGAGGCGAAATCCTTCAATTGTTTTCATATAATTTCAAGTATGTGTGGCGGTATAGTTTCAATAGATATTTGCGGCAGGGACGGAGGAAGGACCAGAGACGTCCGCGGGTAAGGAGTTTGGGCTTTCCGGCAGGATTTTCGATACAGACGACTCGCCCGATAATATCTGCGCCGGTACAAATCTCTTCGCCTGCGAGATTTCCGTCTCCCATGAGGATATAAACCGTTTCTCCCGTTTCATCACGTTCGAAACGGATTATTCGGTGCAAGACGTATGTTTTTCTGCCGTCAGGTGTGAGAGCTCGCGCAAGGACGATATCTCCGATTTTGGGAAGACGAGTGATCGGTGCAAGAATG
>JAGCFX010000005.1 GCA_017649925.1 Paludibacteraceae bacterium
AACGATTAAAATCTCTTATTACCATGAACGAAGAATTGAAAAAAGTAATGGAGGTTGCTGAGGTCTGGACCAAAGAACCTTTTGACGCGGAAACGCGCGCACAAGTGAAAGCCATGATGGAGGCAGAAGACAAAACCGACCTCATTGATGCTTTCTACCGCACTCTCGAATTTGGTACTGGCGGTCTGCGCGGTATTATGGGACCGGGTACGAACAGGATGAATAAGTACATCGTAGCGATGGCTACTCAGGGCTATGCCAATTACATGCTCAAAGTGCAACGCGAAGGTGGTTTCCAGAATGTACAAGATGGCCGCGTTGCCGTTGTGGTAGGACATGACTGCCGTAACAACGGTCGTCTCTTTGCAGAAACAGTGGCGAATATCTTCTCCGCGAACGGTATCAAGGTTTATCTCTTCGAGTCGCTCCGTCCGACACCGGAGGTGTCCTTCGCTATTCGCCATCTTAAATGCCAGGGAGGTGTGAATGTCACTGCTTCCCACAACCCGAAAGAGTACAACGGATACAAAGCATACTGGGAGGATGGCTCACAAGTACTCCAACCGCACGATCAGGGTATCATCGACGAAGTAAACAAAGTAACTCTCGCAGACGTCAAATGGGAAGCCAACAAAGACCTGATTGAGATCATCGGCGGCGAGATGGACTATGATTATATGATGGCTGTTAAGGATGTCATGATTGACCAAGACTCCATTCTTCGTCAGAAAGACCTCAATATCGTCTATACCCCGATGCATGGTGCCGGCCGTCAGATCGTACCGATGTGTCTCCGTAGCTGGGGATTCCAGAATATCCACGTAGTGCCTGAGCAGATGGTTATTGATGGTAACTTCCCGACGGTCGTTTCGCCGAACCCTGAGAATGCTGAGGCTATGACTCTCGGTATGAAACTCGGTACCAAGTTGGGCGCCGATCTCGTGATCGCTTCCGATCCGGATGCTGACCGTATCGCTATCGTTTGCCGCAATGACAAAGGCGAGTGGGTGATCATCAACGGAAACCAGACCAACATCATGTACCATTATTACATCATCAATAACATGAAGCGTCTGGGTAAGATGCGCCCCGATATGTATATCGTTAAGACCATCGTTACATCCGAACTCATTCGTAAGATCGCAGATGCACAGGGAGTTACCCTCACCGACGAATATACGGGCTTCAAATGGATTGCAAACCGTATCCGTATGTGGGAAGGCAAACGCAAATATATCGGAGGCGGTGAGGAGTCCTTTGGTTTCCTGCCGTACGATGCAGTACGCGATAAATGCTCGCCTTCAGCTATATGCCTTATCTGCGAGATTGCTGCGTATGCAAAAGATAACGGTATGACCCTCTATGACTATCTGCTGAAGATATACGAGGACTACGGCTTCCAGAAAGAAACAACGATTAATGTCGTCCGTCCGGGCAAGACGGGTGCAGAGGAAATCCAGGCAATGATGAAGAACTACCGCGAGAACCCGCCGCAGGAGATCGCAGGCGAGAAAGTGGTTCGTATCAAAGACTTCAAGTTCCTTAAGCAATGCGAACTCAAGGACGGCAAATGGATAGAGTCTGCTATCGAAATGCCGTTGAATGCTACTTCGAACGTACTGCAGTACTTTACCGAAGGTGGACTCAAAGTCTCTGTTCGTCCGTCAGGAACCGAACCGAAGATTAAGTTCTATTTCGAGATCCCGGTTAAGTCCGGCAAACCGTTCACCGGTGCCGACTACGAGCGCTGCACAGCTGAGGCTGAAGCACGTGTCCCGGCTATCAAAGCCAGCTTGGGTCTCTAATAGCCTCAGGAGAAACTCTTCTCCTCTCTAATTTAAATAGCGCGCATACATCCGTACGCGCGCTATTTATATGTTATCCCCTTGTTATCCCTTTGGGGCTCGGACATAGGCGGTTTAGTCCTTCGCCGGCGCTCCCTCTCACTCTCTCCCTCCACTGCGCCTTTATTCCCGCGGTTCGTCCGGCATAATTGCCGTCCCGCCCGTCTCGCGTTCAATGCGGGTGTTTAGTCTTTGTCTATTGAGTTCGGATTCTATCGGACTTTTTTTGAAAAAAATCTTTTTTTATTTGTGTATATCAAAAAAATATACTACCTTTGCACTCGAATTAACATAGGCGCATAGCGTTGCGCAAACTAAATAAAAACAAAGCATTACTGTTATTTCGTATCTACCGAAAGCGTCGGAAACTTTAGGAAATAAGATTTATCGAAATAAGACAGAGGCATCATTTTAGGTAATGGGTCTCTTTATATCCAAATCATAGTAATGTTCACATTTAGATGTGAACTTTCTTATTGGATATAAAGGCTCCATTCCGACGCTGCCTTGGTAGATACATAAGAAGTTCACATCTTTTTATGTTTCGGATTGATAGTGTGCTACAAACATCTATCAATCTATGAAAGAACTATCATATTCTGTCGTCATTAGGACTCTCGGCAACACTGGACTAAAGTACAAAGCCCTTTTGGATTCTATTGCCAAACAAACCATTAAACCTGAAGAAATTATTGTTGCTATACCTGATGGCTACGAATTGGATTATTCATATGGAAATGAGCGTGTAGTACGTTGCAAAAGTGGAATGGTTACTCAACGAGCGGAGGGAATAATGGCTGCAAAGTCTGATTATATCCTTGTTGTGGACGATGATGTAGAGTTTGAACCAACAATGGTGGAGGAATTGTATCAATATATGATATCAAACAACCTTAATTGTTGTTTGCCTATGGGGGGTGTTGAAAATAATAAGGATACAAATACAATAGACCTTAAATATCCTCTTTCGACTCGCCTTCGCAGTGGTTTTACGGGACAGATGTTTACAAGCCGTAAGAAATCTATATACTTAGATGTGTTGACTTTGGCGGCGGGGCATAAAGTGTATATCAATAGTAACAATTTGGACACGTGTTATCTGTGTACAACGGCTTGCTTCCAATGTTTCTTGATAGAGACAAAATGGGCAAAAATGGCTCATTATGAAGACGAAACTTGGTTAGAAGAAGGATCGTACACCTCCTATTCTAGTTATGACGAACCAGTCTTCTTCAGCAAACTAAATAAAATAGGTCTCCGTATGGCTTATGCTCTCCGTACGCGTTATAAGCATTTAGATGCAGGAGCTGGACATAGAACGCGGAGTAAACTGGAAGACAAATCGCTCAGATATTTTTCCATTGCACGTAATAGGACAGTCTATTGGTATAGATTTATTTATTTGTACCAAACCTCGCGTATAAACAAGTTGAGAGCTTTGTTCTGGGGATTATATTCTTTCATTAACTGGACGACATGGACTATTCTGATTAATTGTCATCCCAAGTATTACAAATCCATAAAATATTTATGCTTAGGGTATAAGGAGGCCTTTGCATTAATGCGAACAACTCAAAAGGTGTAGATAATAAACTCTCCTTCATTCCCCTCTTCCCCCGTATCTCCCGAGTGGTTTCAAAGGATGCTCAATGGATAATGAAAGGGTGCTCAATGGTTGCTGAAACCATCCTGAGCACCCTCTTTTTATAACTACTACACTCTTTTTACTCGATCTCTCGGCCTTCTTTGATGGCCAAACTTACCTCATGCCGCACATAATCGCATAACCTTCCTTGGATGAACTTATTATGCCTCCGGGCTTCGCGCAAGGCTTTTTCATACTTCGCCTGCCATACCGCCCTCCGATCTGGATCATGAAGTATCTTCTTGCTAACGGCAATATAATTGCTGAAGCTCTGGCAAGTCGGATGAGCTGCTTTCTTTTTCTTGGTCTTCTTGCTCAACTCCGGTTTCAAACACACAGCAGCCCACTCGCCATTGCCTGGAATGTGCCGTGCGTAGTGCTTTGAGTCGAGACCTCCTTGCAATTCCCGAACCAGACTTGTCCATTTTGCTTTCATGATGCAAAGGTACAAAAAAATTTTGATATATGCAAATT
>JAGCFX010000085.1 GCA_017649925.1 Paludibacteraceae bacterium
ACCCTTGACGGTCTCCTCAGCACCGATAGGAATCTGGATAGGACACGGAGTAGCACCGAGTACTTCCTTGATCTGACGAACTACGTCGAAGAAGTTAGCACCACTACGGTCCATCTTGTTCACGTAGCACAGACGCGGTACGTTATACTTATCTGCCTGACGCCAAACGGTCTCACTCTGCGGCTGTACACCTCCTACCGAGCATAGTGCCATAACGGCACCATCCAAGATACGAAGCGAACGCTCTACCTCAACGGTAAAGTCCACGTGCCCCGGAGTGTCAATCAGGTTGATTTTGTATTTGTTGCCAGCGTAGTTCCAGTAGGTTGTCGTAGCAGCAGAGGTGATAGTGATACCGCGCTCTTGCTCCTGCACCATCCAGTCCATCGTAGCCGCACCATCGTGCACCTCACCGATTTTGTGGGTCAGACCCGTGTAGAACAGAATACGTTCGGACGTAGTGGTCTTACCCGCATCGATGTGCGCCATAATACCGATGTTACGGTTTAATTTCAAATCATGTTTTGCCATAATTGTCTTTCCAATCTTTTTTGTACTTCGTTATCAGAAGCGGAAGTGAGCAAATGCACGGTTAGCCTCAGCCATACGGTGCATATCCTCTTTACGTTTGAAGGCACCACCCTGATTGTTGAACGCATCCATGATTTCTGCAGCGAGTTTCTCAGCCATAGAATGACCGCCACGCTTGCGAGCGAACTGGATCATGTTCTTCATTGCGATGGACTCCTTGCGGTCAGCGCGAATCTCTGTCGGCACCTGGAAGGTAGCACCACCGATACGTTTGGATTTCACCTCAACCAGCGGGGTGATGTTGTCGAGAGCTTGCTTCCAGATATCCAGAGCAGCTTTCTCCTCACCCTTCATTTTTTCTTCTACTACGCCAAGGGCGCCATAGAACACACCATAAGCGGTGTTTTTCTTACCATCGAGCATCAAGTGGTTCACAAATTTTGCCACCATTACCTCACCATAGACCGGATCCGGCAGAATAACTCGTTTTTGCGGTTTTGCTTTTCTCATTGTTTCAAATAATTTTTTGCGGTTGTCGATTTCTTCAGTAGCTAACCCGTAGCCGCTTACTCAACCCTCAACCCATGTTTTCGTCCCAAATATGGAACATTTAGTTAATAAAATTCAGAGCTTAAATTGGTTTTGTCAGCTTATTTTTTCTTCGGACGCTTAGCTCCGTATTTGGAGCGGCGTTGGAGACGGTTAGCCACACCAGCGGTATCCAATGTACCACGAACGATGTGATAACGAACACCCGGCAGGTCCTTTACACGGCCGCCACGTACCATAACGATACTGTGCTCTTGCAAGTTGTGTCCCTCTCCGGGGATGTAAGCATTGACCTCCTTGCTGTTGGTGAGGCGCACACGTGCAACCTTACGCATCGCGGAGTTAGGTTTCTTCGGGGTGGTTGTGTAAACACGTACACAAACGCCACGACGCTGCGGACAGCTGTCGAGAGCGGGGCTCTTCGATTTGTCCACCAGTTCTGCTCTTCCTTTTCTAACTAATTGTTGAATTGTAGGCATTTTGTTGTTTTAAATTTGATGTTTGTTAATTAAATATTCCACATGCTTTTACATTGTACGTACATGCACATATGTCACGTTCGCGCGAAAAAGCCTGCAAAATTACAACTTTTTTTTGAATTGACCAAATATTTCTGTAAGAAAAATCAAAAAAAATGCATTTTTCTTCAAAATGTCATGTTTGCATGTCAAAAGCACGAACGAAAAGCGTGTTAAAATTTGTAGAATTTATGGTTTTCGGGGACTTGTGCTACGGCAAGTGAGAAGTAATCCCAAAATGTACAAAATTCACAAATCTACGTGCAAAGTGAAGATTTTTTTGCATATATCGAAAAAAAGTTGTACCTTTGCGGCGAAAATCTACGCTGGCACCTACTGCCTAAAAACGGTCACTGGGCTCAATACTATAGAAAGTAAGAACCCTCTACGAGGACACAATTTCAAAATCACGGGATATATACAAAGTATATATAAGTATGGGTAGGATGCGATATTGGTTCGAAGTTGACTCGATGTTGGCTCGTAATTGGCTCGATTCGATTCTCTCTCGATAGTGTCTCGCCAGTCTGATTTGGGCAATATAAAAGCAGCAAAAAAGATATTAACTTTAAAATTAGTTATATGATGAAAACCAAAGTAAGACGCGGAATTAACGCAATTATGGCATTTGCATTAAGCCTGTTTGGCTTCGGGAGTTGCAACTTTATGAAGTATGGGACTCCTTATGCTTCGTTAGAAGTGTCCGGCCAAATAACAGATACAGAAGAAGAACCGCTAGAAGATATACGTGTGATTGTCAAGAACCATACGGAATACAGCGAACAGCAGATGTTGCCTCGTACTTATACCAATCAATTCGGGGAATATGACGAAAAGAACGATGGAGTCTTTCCTGTAGACAACATAGATATCATCGTAGAAGATCCTTCCGGATTTTATGAGCGTGACTCCGTGCGGGTAAAGGTAGAGTACAAACGCGAACGCGGCTCTAGCAGTTGGGATTACGGGGATGCACATATTCAGCAAAATTTTCAGTTAAAGAAAAAATAATCAACTTATATTATATAATCATGAATTTGCATTATGAACAATAAGGATTATTAAATATGAAAACGAAATTCTTTATTCTTTCTCTCTGCGCGGTGGCGCTGGTGAGTTGCGGAGGAAACAAGGCTCAATCTTCTGAAGAGCAAGCCACAGAACAAGAGGAGTATTCCTTCAAAGCAGAATGTCAAAAGACCATTCGGCAAGTGGATGTTTTGCAGCGAAAACTGGAAGATCCGCAACAATATGCTACGCAGCGAGGTGTGGAGGAACTGCAACGTTTGGGAGAAGAACTGTCTCTCAACTACGATGCAGCAGAACTTGATTCTGCGGAATATGCGACTGCACGTCAAGTGGATTCGCTCATCCGCGAAGTGCGTAAGGCTATTCCTTATGCCATTCAACAGAACGTATGCAACACACCTCACACATTGATTCTAAAGCCGGAAGAACTGCTCTCTGAGACACAGGAATTTCCGTTCTATCTCGAGCGCGGCGACAAACTACTGCTGCAGATTGAGGCAGAGAGACCGATTGACGTTCGCATATATAACACGAACAGTCATCAACTGCTGAAGACCTACGCGGGAAAGAAGATAATCAAGGATTCCATAGCTATCCAGTTTGGCGCTGTCTATCTGGTGGAAATCAACCCAAAAGGTCGCCAATATGCGAACATCAACATTTCCTTCAAACCCAATTCCGTCAACCGCGCGTTTGAGACAAAAACCGTTGAGACCAAAGAAGTGGAAGGACAAAAAGGTGATTTCCGCGTAAAAGCCATTCCGGGCATCAAGATGCAGACTTTATTTGAAGAGCCGCGCAAGTTCACACTTCGCAGCCAACTCAAAGCCACTTTCTCCGGCACATCCAATTCGGACCGCGCGATTGTCGCTATCCAAGTTCCTGCCGGCGCAAAAGACGTGATGTACTCGCTTCGCATCTCTACCAATGAAGGAAGTCGCTCATCGGATGGAAAATTCGGCGACAACTTGATGAAATCGTACAAGCGAGTGAAATTCCTAGGCATTCCGCTTTACGAGCGCAACTCTTCGCACGGTTCCAGCCTGTTTGAATTGCTGCTCGGCGAAAATCAACCTCCTCGCGAGGAAGAAGCATATATCAATATGTATGTGTTCTACAGCGCAGACCAGGCAAAGAAATTTCAAGACGGAGCAAATCCTGCCAAACTGCAGTACAGCATCGATTATTCAACAATGGGCACGCAGTCATGCAACGGTCGCATTCCAACCAAAGGAAACCGCACCATTTATATGGGTTATCAAAACGAACGCGTGCGCTATAATAACTATGTGTGGCTCGAAGCAGTCAGCGCTGTTCCCAACACCGAGTATCTAAAGAAAGAATATATCATAAAATAAAAAAACTATGATTCACATTCAAGAAGAGGCCGCTCGCTGCCTGTTATGCGAGAATGCCCCGTGCGGCAGTAATATCGCCCGTGCCATTCGCGCGATACGTTTTGACAACGCAGAGAACGCCTGGCGTTGGTGGGCTGATTGTTCGGAAGCCGAGTTGGCCACCGCCGAGAAAGCCTGTATTCATTATGACAAACCGATTCGGATTAGCGAACTGAAGAAGGCATGCATAGAAGTGCAAAAGGACAAGGTACAAGACACAAAGGATTTGCCATCTCTGGAACTCAATTTCTGCAACATGGTATGCGAAAACCCGTTCTTCTTGGCATCGTCAGCCATTTGTACGAACTATGAGATGGTAGCACGGGCACTCGAAGCAGGTTGGGCAGGCGTGTTATACAAGACAATCTGCAAACAGGATATCCGCGAAGTAAGTCCGCGTTTTGACGCTGTGCAAAAAGAAGGCACACCATTCGTGGGTTTCAGAAACATGGAGCAATTGAGCGAAAACCCGTACGAGATGGATTTTGACATCCTGCATCGCCTCAAACAGAACTACCCGACCAAACGCATCATCGCTTCCATCATGGGTCAGACGGAAGAGGAATGGATTGAGTTGGCAAAGATGGCAGAAGACGTAGGCTGCGATGCCGTGGAGCTCAATTTCTCCTGCCCGCAGATGCGTTTGACGGGATTAGGTTCGGATATCGGTCAGAACGACGAACTCATCCTCTTCTATACCTCTTTTGTCAAAGGAGCCGTCTCTATTCCCGTTATCCCCAAGATGACGCCGAACATCATGTCCATGGGTACGCCGGCTCTGGCTTCGTTCTACGGCGGCGCTTCGGGCATATCCGCTATCAATACCATCAAGTCCATCACCATGTCCCATGACGCAGAAGTGAGCGAGAAGAAAACCGTCTCCGGCTACTCCGGCAAAGCGGTCAAACCCATCGCGCTGCGCATGATCTATGAGATTACCGGCAACCCCATCCTCCATAACGCAGGCATCGAGAAACATATGGATATCAGCGGCATCGGAGGTATTGAAACCTGGCGCGACGCGCTGGATTTCATACAGTTAGGCTGCCGTAACGTGCAAGTGTGCACGGCAGTGATGCAGTATGGCTACCGCATCATCGATGACCTGATTCTGGGTATGCAAACCTATATGCAGAGTCGCGGCATCACGGAACTCAAGAAACTGGTCGGCGAAGAGCTGAAGAACATCGTTCTTCCTTCTGATCTGGACCGCGAGACGATGGTATTCCCGAAAGTGGACCGCGAGAAATGTATCGGTTGCGGCCGTTGCTATATCTCATGTATGGACGGCGGACATCAGGCGATTGAGTTCGGCGAAGACCGCCAACCGCGTATTATCGGCACAAAGTGCGTAGGTTGTCACCTCTGCCGCCTTGTCTGCCCGACGCATGCAATAGGCATGGCAAGACGTATGCCCAAATTAAAATAATATTCCGGATTTAGCAGACACAAAAAAGGCAGCCGACGCTGCCTTTTCTGTTATTCCTTAATCTTCTTTTCGGTGCGGAATTCCTTGGGTTGAGGTCCATGTGGACCACCGTTCATAGGACGCTCTTTCTGGAACTCACCACGAGGCATCTCTACTTTTCTTCCAGGGAATGGTTTCTCTGGACCGCCTTGTTTGCACTTGCATCCGCGGAAATTGATCGCACGTTCCGCCTGGCGAGGATTGAGGTCTTTGCGGAACTTGTCATAGAACTTTTCTTTGAGCAGAATGATCTCTTTCTTTACCGCCAAACGCTCTTTGTTGAGTTGGTCTAACTCTTTGTCGGACAATTCTTTACCACGCTCCTCACAAGCAGCTTTCTTTTTAGCAAAGATAGCATCCAGTTTGCCGGCATATTCGCGGTATGTAACTGCGAATTTGGCAGCCTGTTCTTCACCCAGATAGAGTTCTTCGGTAAGCATTTTGATATCCCGCTCAATACGCTCTTCCTTACTCATCTTGCATTCTTTTGCATCTTTTTTGCACTCAGCCTTTGCGGCTTTTACTTCTTGCGCGCTAAGGTTAGCCGCAAAAATGGCACTCATGGCCAAAATCAGTAACTTTTTCATTTTTCTCCCAAATTTAGTGATTACTATTCGTGAGTTCTGCAAGAACACTACAAATATTGTGCCAAACTGCATTTTTTTAGCGACCAAAATCACGCTTAAGCGAGCTTAGACTAATTTTTTTGCTAAAAAACTTGCATATCTGAAAAATTTGTAGTAATTTTGCAAGCAAAATTGTGCAAAACACATCAACCAAACATATGAAACCTTTACATTTCTCGCTTCGCGGCCTGCTGATGGCAGCGTTAGTCAGTTTTTCATTAAGTGTCAGTGCCAATGACTGGCTTGAACGCGCAGACAATTTCTCTGCCTACTCACTAGGCCAGGGCAAAGTGCACTTTAAGATTCTTATCTATGCCAATGGTGCATGGAATAACTATTGGGTAGAAGATCATAGCGGCAACGAGAGTCGTGCTTATTATCAGATCAAGGATGGTGACAATTGGCAAGACCCCATTGACATTGTTCATTTCCGCACTACTAATGACAAATGTTCCGACCGCGGTGCCGCCAAGGGATGGGTAAAATTCAAAGTGAGGAGCGGAATGATCTTGACAACGAACGAGTATGACGGCGTCAAGCGTCAGTATTCGAGCTTGGATGATTGGCACGAGATAGACTTGATGCGTCAGTCGAGCGGTGACAAACCGACATGGTTTGAATTCGACTGGTCTCCGGAGTTGTCGACGAACGAAAAGACCTATAAATGCACGACCACCATTTATACCTTCAGCAAATGGGGTTATCATGATTCGTACACATACCCGTTGGGAGAATTCCAAGGCGCAGAGCAAGACAAAAGCCCGACGCTATATAACCCGTTTTTCTATACGGGCAACGAGAATGGTATCGGAGGTTATGGCTATTTGGCTGTTCCGTACGTGACGTATCAGGACATGGAGGGCTACACCACATCTATGGGCGCTTCGATGACCACCACCGACCGCTCGGGTATGATCTACGTGCAGTCTGCTGATACGATGTTCTATGGCTTCTACATCGATGCCCGCACGCATAACACGGTAACCCCTACCACTATACAAACGCTGCGCAGTAACAATGTGGAAATTCCGGCTTATCACAAGTTATACAATCTCCGCGTAGAGCCTTATTGGGAACAACGCGGCGCAAACAAAGTCTATGACTACCGTTATCGTCGCATCAGTTGGGACATCAAACGCCCGTCCGAGCACGATATCTACAACAACGATATGTTTGAATTGCAGCGTGCGACGGATAGCACGTTCAGCGACGCGACAACGATTACGACCATCTCCATGGATTTGGGCTCGGCTTACAAATTGGATACGGGCGCTCTAAGAACGCACACGTTGGACGGCGGACAACAGGTGACAGATACTGTCTTGACGCAGGCAACGTTCTCTTATGTGGACTCGATGCCGGAGTCGTGGTATAACAAGAAAGGCGGCGGTCATTATTACTACCGTGTGCGCCGTTCGTCTTCTTCGTTGTGGGGCTGGGAAGGACATGACTATGCAAAAAGCACCAAGAGCGACAATAGTGTTCCTTACCTCTCTTATCTGAATGCGACGCAGCCAAACTACGTCAAGGACGTGCAGTTTGACCAGAACCGCAAGGTGCATTTCACCATCAATCTATATAACGAGAATGCCGATAACACTTCGGATGTCAAGCCTGTCTATTACTGGGATCCTCGCGTGTCGATTATCGTCAATCGTATCACCGAGGAGACGCATGATACCATAAAGTTAGTAGTTCCGAAAGACAGTATCTTTACCATCGTTGGCGACAACGGATGTCCCACTATTCAGGCACATTTCACCGATAAGGCAAACTATATCTGTACTCACGTTAAATATGAAGTTGTATTGGATACAGCCGGCGCAGGACGCTTGCCGGTTCCGGAGAGTATAGACATCAGTAAACCAACGCCTTTGAATGGCGAGAGTCTGTATTATACGGACGATATCTCTATCCATACCTTCGCCACGACTGAAGAAGCGTACCCGGATTACTCGTTGCTGCAATGGCAACTCGCCAATGCGCCTTCGGATGAGTATGTCATCGCTCGTCGTCCTGCAGATACAGTGGAATGGAAAGATATTGCCACCACACAGGATAGTTGGTATGCCGACAGCGTGAACAACTCCGACTATCCAGCAGCTATCGAGTATGACTACCGCCTCGTGACGCGTTATACCTGTAATGGTCATTTACTGACCGATACGGCATACGTCAAAGGTAAACGTAGTCCGTACGGCTCTATCAGCGGTTATATACGCTATGCAGACGGAACGGGTTGCCCGGATATCACGGTACGCGCCAACTATGGAGACAGCATCGTTTGCGAAACATTGACCGACGAAACGGGATTATATATTTTGGACAGTTTGGACTACGGAGGTTTATTAGATCCCGCCCCCACTCCTCAGAAGATATATACCATCTCACCTACTTCTACTACAGGAGCGGTGTTCCGTTATAACAACACCTCCTCGCCAACGGCAAGCATTACGCTACAACCGAAAAAGAGTAAAGCAGAGCAGATTGATTTTGAGAACACGTCGTGTGTTCGTATGTCCGGCCGCGTGTTGTACGAGAAATCAACAATTCCAGTTCGTGACGTACAATTCCTCGTCAACGGCAAACCGGTCAAAGTGGGCGGCCAACTGTACAAAACAAATGCGTTGGGTGACTTCCAATTCAATGTTCCCAAAGACGTCGGCTTTACAATTCAGGCCGTGAAAGACGGACATGTATTCTGCGGTAACGGTTTCGTGTATATTCACGACAAAGACACCATTACCTTGTCGAAAGCCCTGGACGGTGTACTTATTTATGACTCGACCAAAGTGGCACTCTCCGGACGTATTGTTGGCGGTGCAACACAGGCAGCCAAACCTCTGGGCTTTGGTATGAGTACCAACAACCTTGGTGATGACTTACAGATGGTATTGGAGTTGGAAGGCGATAATATCTCGCATATCGTTGCCGATCCTGAAGATGATATGCTTACTACGATTGATACCGTCTATGCGCATCATATCTCTCCGACCAATGACGTAACCGGAAATACCTACGTGCGCTACGAACGCAAACGTATCATCGTCCGTCCGGATTCGCTGACGGGTGAGTACCGCGTAGAGTTAGCTCCTGCGCGCTATAAGATCTCGCAGGCAACGGCGGAAGGTTACAGCACATTGTTCGGCAAAGGAAAGACATCGGAAGTGATAGACATCACCAATGCACCATTGGAGCATCTTGAGTCGAAGTACGACACCAATGTCTATGCTTACAATGCGCGCTATGACATTATCTATAAAGCGCCGATTAACTTGACTTACAAACAGCTGAATTACGGTTCGGAGGTCAATTATCTAGGAGAAAGCCAAATAACGGACAACAACCACCTGGGCAAGCCTTTTACGGTGAACGTAGCTACTCCGAAATCGGATGGCACCGTCCAATATGCCTTTGGCTATCCGGTCTTCAAATCCGGCCCCTATTCCTTCCGTATTACGGCGCAAGAAGACTACTATTATAACAACGATCCGTACAATCCGCATCATGAGTACGTGCGCCTGAAGAACTGCAACGTGCGTATCTACAATGGTATGCATGATTCAGTCACCACGCAGATATCTGAGGCGCTATTGAATACGGTGGGACAGGTTGATATAACGTTGCCTATTGACTATGTCACCTTTACAAAAGTCGGTGAGATGGCATTGCGCGTTATTGACTTTTCCGTCTATTCCAACGGTGAATACATCGAATCACAGCCTTTACGCGGCTTTATCTTAGGCCAGCACGAGGATGGCTCGGATGTCATCGGTGCCGTTAAAGGAGATATTAGGGTCTTAGATGTGCTGCGCGACCCTCCGGGAAGCAAGAGTTATAGTTATCTTGAGAAAGGTAGCAACTACAGTTATTCGTATCAATATGGTACCAGCGTAAAGGCGGGCGCCGCAATTGGAATCCGTTGGGGTAATTCCGTGAGTACGCTTACAGGTACTACCGCCGCAGGCACGCTCGCTGGTACGTACACACAAACAGAGAGTTCATCGGCCTACGCTTTGCCGCTGACCGGAAGTGCAAAGACGGACAACAAATATTACTATACGATGACCATCAGTGAACGCATCACTACCAGTAGCGACGAGTTCCATGTAGGTAGTATGGCGGATGTGTACATCGGTGCATCAACCAATATGTACTACCGTACGATGGAGACCGTCAGCATTCTCGACTCCACAACATATGCCATGCTCATTGCGCAAGGACGGGAAGGCAGATATAGAATCGTACAATCCGGCGTATCAGACGGCAAAGCATATTATATTGCCGTATCACAGAAAATGGGTATAGGAACAGAACAACCCGTAAGCTTTGTTTATACGCAGGAACATATTCTCTCCGTGGTAGTCCCGGAACTCAAGCGGGCGCGTGACCAGTTACTGATCTTCTGCACAAAGGAGGAAGCCCAAGCATTGGCGAAATCTACGAAAAAACCGGTTTATCGTTCTCTCCTTCCCGTTGAGCATTCTGATTTTGGATCAGACACTACATACTACGAGCGCTATTATCCGGATGACTCCGGTTCCTATATTGATGAAGTGGAGAAATACAACCATGAGATGTTGCTATGGCGCGATGTTATAATTGCTAATGAAGAAGAAAAAGCCAAGGCTCTCAACGGCAGCAGTGGTGAGTTATTACGCACACACGCCATTAGCGATGGTGTCAAAGTAGAGGCATCCGAGAGTTATGCCTATTCGAACTTCTACTCGGCGCTCTGGTCGCCGTTCGATATGTCTGCCGATATTGATGGTGGGGCTCTTGGAAAACTGTTGGATAAAGTGGGTTCAGGAGTTGCCGCAGGTATAAAAGCCTTAGTGGCGCTTATACAGGCGAAAGGAGGATCTGCTAACCAATCCGTCGTTGATGATGACGATGATCTTGAACTCGATGACGAAGCCTCTTCATCTAGCGGTTCCGCGCCGGCACTACAAACTAATGGTAGCGCAATGGCTAAATGGGGATTTATCTTTAAACCCATTCTCGATTTCTCGATAAACAAAGATAATGGCAAGACTGTTGAGCATTCAAAGAGCATCGGCTATGTGCTGGAGACCGACCCATACGGCTATATGGATGTCAGTGTATACCGCACCAAGATTACCAAGAATGAGTTTGACTCTCTGGCTATGGAAACTCGCACAGAGGCATTCAATGTGGAATTGGAACCCACCGATGGTAAGACTGCAGACGGTAAAGATATTAAAATCAACTATATTTACGGCGGACTCGTCTTCTATCTCAATGGCGGTGCCAGCCGTTGCCCCTACGAGGCGGAAGATTATACGTTCCTGTCTAAAACACGCACGAAAATTTCCAACGGAACGCTGGAGATCGAGAAACCGCGTATCGATATCGATATCCACGAGCGCTCGAACGTGCCCAAGGACAAACCTGCTATCTTCAACCTCCGCATCACCAACGAGACGGAAGCCGATTTCGGAAACGGAGCACAACTGATTCCGTTCGTCCTCAGGCTCAACGAGATCACGAATCCAAAGGGTGCAAAGATATACGTAGACGGCGCACCGTTGGCTACTCCGCGCACGATTCTCATCGGCAAAGACATGGTCATCAATAAGACGATGGAGGTTTATGCCGGCGAAGGATACGATTATGAAGATATTGAGGTACAATTGGCATCCGAGTGTTATTACCCGAACGTGGCAAGGGCGAAGTTCTCCGTTCATTACATGCCGGTAAGTTGTGATGTCAATATCGCTACGCCGCACGACAAGTGGATCCTGAATACCCTCTCGCCGCAAGACTCAGTCGGCTACTATCTGCCGGTAGTCATCGACGGCTTCGACGTCAACTATGCAAACTTCGATCATATCGAATTGCAATACAAACTGTCCTCACGTTCCGACGATGCATGGACTACGCTGTGCTCTTATTTCCATTCGGATAGCCTCTATAAGGCGGCTTCCGGAACGAAGGAGATGATCACATCAGGACGTATCGAGAACATTCATTTCTATGGAGAACGTGACCCGATAGAGCAGCAGTATGACCTGCGCGCCGTGTCCTTCTGTCGCCATGGCAGCAGCTTCATCACACGCTCTTCCGCTGTCATCTCGGGTATTAAAGATACACGGCCTCCAGTGCTGTTTGATAATCCGAGACCTGCTAACTCGATTCTTGCTATCGGAGACAATCTCGGACTACGCTTCTCGGAAGCAATTGCCGGAAACTACCTTGACGAGACGAATAATTTCCAACTGGTAGGTATCACGAACGAGACGAGTTTCACACCGACCACATCCGTCGTCTTTGACGGCACGCCGAACTCCTATGCCGAGTCACAAGTATCGCGTAACATGAGCAACCGCTCATTCAGTATCGATATGTTGGTGCGCCCGACGAATCCGAAAGAAGACAACTGCTTCTTCTCGCACGGCGACCAACTCAGCTTTGGTCTCAGAAGCGATGGTAGACTATACTTGAACGCGGGTAACTTCGAAGCCCTCTCTGATACCCTACCAACGGAGATAACGGCCTTCACGCGTGTCATCGTTACCTATGACAACACGACCGGTAACATACATTTCTACGAAGGCACACAGGAGATTACGGCGGATAAGACACCGACGTTGAAGAGTTACACCGGCACTGCACCCTTCGTTCTCGGTAAAGGATTGAAGGGAAGTATGGCAGAGGTACGTATCTGGTACGAAGCATTGCCGCAAGATAAGGTTGTCACTACCCATATGTGCCATCTGACAGGCTATGAACGCAACCTGGCGGCATACTACCCGATGAACGAAGGACGGGGTACCAGTCTGTCCGATAAGGCCAACGGTGCTACGATAGAACTGCACGGAGCTTCATGGCAACTGCCCGAAGGCTTCTCTATCCAACTGGACGGCACCCAACCTGTTCATCTGGAGCAAGACCTCTTGTCTCGCTCGCGTCTGCAGGATTACACATTCATGTTCTGGTTCAGAACGACGACCGCCGATGCCTCGCTCTTCACAGCCGGTTGGGCAGATTCCACGGGAACGAAGGTAGCCATTGAAAAGGGTAACTTAGTTCTCCACGCAGGGAAAAATTCGTTCGAGGCGGGCGCCGTCAACGATGACCAATGGCACCACTATGCACTCGTCGTAAATCGAATGTATAATAACGCCGTGGCTTACCTTGATGGCCAAATCATCCACACGCTCTCCGCTACCCAACTGGATGCTTTCGCGGGTGTGATGGCACTCGGTGAGAACGGTTACAAGGGTTACTTCGATGAGATAGCGGTCTTCGAGCAGGCATTGCCGCAACAGCTCATCAGCACCTTCCTCTCCGCTTCGCCGATTGGCGATGAGATGGGTCTTATGGCATATCTGCCGTTCGAGAAACAGGTCACCAATGCCAACGGTATCATCGAACTCGTCTTCTCGCTCTCCGACCAACGCGTCTTCAAGAACTCCGAAGGCACGGTCATCAACAAAGACCAACCGCTGGTCATCAAGACCGATAGGGCATATACCACCGCTGCAGCCGATAATACCATCTGCGCACCGGTACACAACAGAGAGGTGATGTCCAAACTCAATTTCACGTGGACATTCGATAACACCGAACTGCTCATCAACCTCAAGATGCAAGACAAAGAGGTGAACAAGCAGTCGCTCTATATCACCGTTCGTGACGTAGAGGACCTCAATGGCAACCCGATGGTTTCGCCTGTCACATGGTCGGCATTCGTGGATCGCAACAGTCTCAAATGGACTGACAGAGACCTCAAGGTGCGTGTTCTCTACGGCGAGACAGACCAGCCGGCAAAACAGGAGATCAAGATCATCAACCACTCCGGCGTGCGCCATCAATATACGATTGAAAAGTCGGCTGAATGGCTGGATATCAACCTGCCCAATGGTTCAGTTGATCCTACGGACAACAAGGCCGTCACCTTCTCGTTCAATACCCAACTGCCCGTCGGCGTTTACTCCGACCTCGTTTATCTGACGGATGAGAACGGACTGGCAGAACCGCTGCGTGTCGAACTGACCGTAGAGGCTGAATGTCCGTGGGAGGATGTGGAGAAAGGTAAGTATGACAACACGATGTCGCTCCGTGGCCAAGTCTTTATTGAGGGCGAGAACGGCGTCGGATATTTCGATAGCGATGAGAACGATGTAGTAGCTGTCTTCTGCGAAGGAGAAATGGTCGGCAAAGCCAATAACACCATCAGCACCTTCTCGGAGGCTACCACCAAATCCTTCGTTTACCTCACTATCCACGGCAACTCGCAACTGAGCAATAAAGTGCTGTCGTTCAAGTTATGGCAAGCATCCACGGGACGGATCTTCAACCTCCAACCTTCGGCTACGCAACGCTTCAAAGCCAACGACATGTGCGGTATCTCGCCCGCTGAGCCAATCCGTCTCACGACGACCGCCGGCGCCACACAACAACTGGCACTCGAAGAAGGATGGAACTGGATCTCTTGGTATCTGCAGCCTACCAGCAGCTACACCAACGACCTCCTCACCGCGGAACAGGGATTGAATAACGGCGACATTGTCAAATCGCCTATCAACCAGCAGTTCTCCGAGTTCGTCCTCAACGACACCGCTGCCGCATGGAAAGGTACGCTGCGCGAACTGAGCAATAAGTACATGTACATGCTCCGTCTCGCTGAACCGATGACGCTTAACATCGAGGGTAAGACCCTCACCGATGACCAACGCGTCGTCACACTCCGAAACGGTTGGAACAGCCTCTCGTACATGCTTGACGCACCGGCCATCATACGCGACGCACTCGCCGACTACTTCGACAATGCTTCTGTGGGTGATGTCATCAAGTCCAAGACTCAGTTCGCTGTCTTCACGGAAGATAGCAAGTGGGAAGGCTCGCTGCAGACCATGCAACCGGGCAAGGGTTACCTCTTCCGCCGACTCGGCGAAGGAAACGTCACCATGCGTTACACCAAACCGACGGCAAGCAATGTTCAGCGTCGCGCTTTGGCCGCTGCTCAAGACAATAGTTCTGAGTTTACGAATCCGAAGGCAGCGTCGAACATGACGATGATCGCGACTATAAACGCCGAAGGCAATAAACGTTCCGAAGGAACAATAAACGTCTTCATCGGCAACGACCTCGTAGGCATGGCAGAGCCTATCCTTGTGAATGACGAAGTATTCTACTTCCTGACGATCCAGAGCGACAAGGTCGGAGACCTCCGCTTCGAACTCGACGGTCAGGCACTGACTCCGGAGAACGGCGCTATCCTCTACGAGGCAGATGCACATTCAGGTAGTCTCAAGGCTCCGGTAGTTCTCCGCACGGCTGACGACATCCGTCCATATAAAGTAATCGAAAATAATCACGTTATAATCATTCGCAACAATGAAAAGTATGATCTTAACGGCAAGAAACTTTAAAGTTATTGCTCTGTGTTCCTTGTTCCTTGTGGGCCTTGTAGCCTGCAAGGGCAAAGGCGATGGTCCCGAGTC
>JAGCFX010000086.1 GCA_017649925.1 Paludibacteraceae bacterium
AAATATTGATACGCGGAGGACGAACAAACTGCACAGCCCAACGACCGCCTATTGCAGAATAGATTTGTTCATGCGCTGCATATATGCAATAACCGAAATTGCTGTTAGGCCCTCCAGGTTGGAAATAATCATGCCGCTCGGTACCTATACGCACTAATCCTAACGTTAAGTCCGCGAGCCAATATTCTCCGTGTGTATATATGGCATCCTGAATAGTATAGTCCTTATTAACCAACTGTAGTTGATTCTCATTGGTCAATAAGCACAACTGTTTGTCGCTTGTATATCCCAATAATTGTCCGTCAGCAACATGTATCCAACTGATGGCCTGCGGAACAACCAACTGCCATGCGTCTCCTTGACGACAATAGAGTGAATCATGCTGCAAAGTATAAATCTTTCCATTGTGTACGACTGCAGATTGAAGTTGGTCCGTCGTTGGTGCCGAAGCATGCCAGAAGGTATAATCTGCCAAGTTGTCTTTTAATGCAGCGCTATACATATTGTCGGCAGTAAAAGCGAAAATCGAATCATGCAATTCTACAATATGACTTACATCTAACGCCGCCGCCTCTTCTCCTATATAATATGTATCCACCACTTCACCTTTGCGTGGATTAATCACAACGATACCAAACGGCATCGCCAGATACACATATTTTGAGCCAATAGTGATGCTATTGACAGTCACTGCTAACGAACCGGCTTTCATGTAGATATCTGGGATTTGCGTCACTTCTCCGTCATCATTAAGCAAGTCTATGCGCCCGTTGTCATAAACAATAACCAAGTATCCGGATGATGCGTCATAGGCAATATGTGCCACCGTATTTCCATTCAACCCGGTAGATTTATTCCAATATTCAATACTCTCATCGATCCTGTTTACACTAAACAACGAGCCATTGGCAAGAGCAAAAACGCGCTGAGGAGTTGCAGCTAGTTCGGTAGGCTCATTATAAGACAAATGCAATCTCCATTGTTGCATACTGCCATATTCTTGATATACATCTTCTTCATCAGTTGGGAGGCCCTCAGGTTCCGCATATGGAGCGAATTCCACCAGTCCTTCCGATGTTCCTATGAATAATTGATTAGTTTCGGTCATCCAACACAAAGACAAAATTTCATTGCTTGGCAATGGACTATTGTCCGTGGAGTAATGTACTAAAACAGAAGTTAAATCCGAAGAAAGGCAATATAAACCCGAATTCTTTGTTCCAACTAATATATTGGATTGGTTGTCTTCTATTATGCAATTAACAGGCTCTTCATTGAAAATATCGTAACGGTCCTCAATTGGAGCATCTATGCGGACAATATCGCACTGACGGCTGCCGGCGAGAAGCGTCTCCGGCTTATTGATGTTATACAGTCCCTTCTCTGTTCCTAACAGCAAAACACCCGTCTTGATTTGATAGAGGCTATGTATTCGACCGATTAGAAGATTGTTGCCTTGTTTGTCAATAAATTCCGAAACTTGCACTGCCTTATCATCCGACAAATTATCTACCGTTCCATTATCATTAAAAACACCTATACCATTCGCAACGGACGATATAATCTTTATATTGGGGTTGGTAATAGAGAATAGCAAATCTTTGGAACGAGCAAAACCTTTGCACGCATCATTGGAAATTGCAAGCCAACTACCATCCTTCTTATATACCTTAATTCCATGTTCCGAATTATTGAGCATCCAAAGGTTTCCTTGGGAATCAAAATGCAATCCATCTACCCACACATAGGGTGCTCCTGCTCCAAGAATGATAGGTTCTAACGCACTATTTGATGGCATATAGTGGCGAAAGAAGGTATCTTTTCTAAACTCCATCAATCCGTATCCAAAACTGGCCACAAAGAAATGAGAGATATCTGTCGGGTCAAACGCGATGTCGCAATAGTCAGTACTCCCATTGATGCCCAAATGCGAAGCCATATACTGAGGATCGTAGTTTTTCCATTGATTGTTGTCTTTCAACATTATCTCGCCTAGACGGTTGTAAAATGGAATTTCATAACCGCCTTGCAGCATTCCTAGTCGTTGCCCGATGGCACGCATCCGGTACGGTATATTACTCAGCGGACCTTGCGGCTTATACGTCAGTCGCTCTGTGGCGGTAAATCGTACTATTCCTTCTGCTTGTCCGGCGTACCAATTACTTGTTGCATCCGAATAATGTACACCTTTCTCCGTCTCCGGTGCCACACGCCCGCTCCGCAACTCGCGCTTCCAATAGGTGTAATCAACGAGATTATCCTTCAGTGCGCCGCAAAAAACACTATCCGCTGTGAACGCATAGATACTATCCCCGCGCACTAACACATCCTGCACATCCGTCTCCTTGCCGTTTGGTCGTAGCCAATAACTATCTACCAACTTGTTCTCGCGTAAGTCAAAGGTCTGCACTCCGTATGCCGTGGATAAATAAGCCGTACGCCCGCAAATTGTTAGGTTATTAATCGTCTTGCGCTGTGTCATATCCTTATCATACAACGCGCCCACATATTTCACGCCACGCGAGGACAACAAATCTATCTTACCAGTCCCGTAGCAGATGATTAGCTGTTTACCTGCATCGTCATAATGAATACAAGTGATGCCTGTACCATGCAAACCCGACTGACGGTTATACACCCGAATTTGCTCCGTTTGCTTGTCCACGCTATACAGGCTGCCATCCGAGATGGCATACACGCAATCCGGACTCATCGCAATCTGTGTCACGTTGTTATACGCAAAATGCGTCGTCCAGCGCTCACCAAAAACGGGCATGCTAAACAAAGCACACAGAACACCAATCCCTATGTATCGACCTCTTAACACTCTAACACTTTAACAAGTTCTTCCAAAGCTCTTGCTCTATGACTGATATTATTTTTTACTTCTGACGGCAACTCGCCGAAAGTCTTGTCATAACCTTCCGGCTTAAAAATAGCGTCATACCCGAAACCACTTGTCCCGCGTTCCTCCTCCGTCATAACTCCGCGGACTACGCCTTCTACTTGTATCCTTTTCTGGCCTTCGATTCCTACCTCAGTACAACGGATCAGCGTTATCACCGTCTTAAATTGACATCCGCGATCTACCTTGTCCGCCAACTCACGCAATGCCTTTGCTCTATTTGCCGCGTATGTCTCCATCTCCGGCAAATGAACGCCTGTCTCGAGCTCTGCCCAACGAGCCGTATAAACACCCGGCTCGCCATTCAGCGCATCAATCTCCAAACCCGTATCATCCGCAAACACACCGTCTATAACCAATCTACCATTCACCAATAACCAATCATAAACGGCTTTAGCCTTTATAAGGCTGTTCTCCGCCAACGTGCTACCCGTCTCTTCTATTTCAGACTCAAAACCGATATCCTTCAGACTCAACACGTTAATCCCTGCGGGCATGATTTCCCGCACTTCCGCCAACTTATGCGCGTTATTTGATGCAAAAACCAAATTCATTTCCTTATCCACGTCTGGTTTCGTCCTAAAATACCGCGTTTGTCCAAAGAACCGCGCAATACCAACTTCCCGTCTTTCGGATAGATCTTGCCGTAGTAGAACTTGCCGGATTCCGGGTCAAGCACCTTACCGCCCTCCAGTTGGTTCTTTTCTTTGTTGTACGACATCCCGCGGATGATCACCAATCCCTCCAACGGCACATTATAATCCTCGCCCTTGCATTGGTCACACTTCAAGCCCGCTGGACCGACAAGCATCTTTGCTACCTTGCCGTAATACAATCCATCCGAACCTTTGTAGATGCGGACGATTGAAAAATTATCTCCGGTCTTATCATCAACCGTCTTCCAATCGCCTAAAATACTGTTCACTTGTGCTCCGACGCCTGTCACTGACAGCACAAACAGAAGTGTTAATAGTTTTCTTTTCATTGTTTATCGTATTTCTATGCCTTGAGCATTATAAAGTTACATAAATCGGCTGCAAAGATACAACAAATTTTTGAAATGTGCAAGATTTTAACCGAAATAATTCATCTGTGCTTGCATAGGGAAGTTACTTCGGTTAAAAGATTGCCGTTTGCACAACAGTGCGAACGTTCCTTCGAAGGGGTCCCCATGTATGGGGGAGGAGGTCGAAGGTACAAAACTTTTTGACTTGTGACTATTCTCGTAACTTTTTCGAGCCAAACACGACAACGAGTCGATAACGAGTCGATAACGACACGGCAACGAGACGGCAACGACACGGCAACGGACTGAGGGAACATGCATCTGTCGTAATGAAAAGGACCAAGTAAAAAAAATACAAAATAGGAGTGTGACGGGCAAAAAAAGTGACCCACAATGTGAGTCACTTCGATAGTTCGTCAAGTAGTTTATTCGTTGAGCAGTTGAGCAGTTGAATAGTTGAGTAATTTATTAGTTTACTCGCTGATTAGTTGATAAGTTTACTTTACCAGCGCGCCTTGCGCATTATAAGTCTTCTCCCCGCGGATTATATACATTTGTCCATCGCGGAGCACCTTCAGCCCCCTTCCTTTCAGGGAAGGGTCGGGGTTAGGCTCCTCAACGCCAGTGGCAGTGCCGGTGGTGGTGAACTCGCTGCTATAGGATGCCAATACGGCATCTTGGTCGTCTTTGGCTTGGAGCGTAAGGGCGTAATGCGTTGCGCTGTTCAGACCCGTTACTGTGAACTGCAAACCGTTAGCGGTCATTTTCGCTGCCGGTGCATGGCGGTTGCCGTTCTTGCCCGGCGCAAAAGCAATGCCTGTCAACTGGCCGTTGCCGTTGAAGATCAGGGTGCAGAAAACAACTCCGTCTTTGGTTATCTCAATCGTATAAGTAGCTGCATTCTCCGAAGTCGGCCAGGTAACTGTTGCTGCATTGTCTTGGGGTTCAACTTTCACATCATTGTTCAGCACAGTGGCTTCCTCGGCGCCGATGGCGTACGTGTAATAGAAATCTCGCCAAACGGCGGCAGCCTTGTACATATCAATCGAACTCGGCAGAACATACAGTTTGCATTCAAACTTATCCACTCCGTCAAAAGCCGTGCTGTACGCATTAGTCGGCGTTTGGCGGTAGTTGAAGATCGTTTCGAGGTTCTCGCAGTTATAGAACGCGTTGTTATAAATGGTCTTCACGGACTCGCCGATGATTACTTTCTTCAATGTGCTGATACCTGCAAAAGCGTTTTCGCCGATGGCGGTGACGGAGTTACCGATAACCAGTTCCTCCATTTCGCCCGGTGCTTCTACGCCAAACTGCATATTCTCCGTGAACTCGCCGGCATTGCCGACAGTCAGCACTTTGTTAGCCGGATCGTACGACCAAACGAGTGCGAAGTCTTTTCCGCAAGTACCTACGCGGTCATACGCAAACTCTGCCGTAAAGGTGGTGTCTTGGGTTATCTGCGCAATACGCGGATTGTCTTTCAGTCCATCCGACCATTGTGTGAAATGGTAACCGTAGTTCGGAACGGCTGTCAATTCGTCGAAGTCCAGATATTCCACTTGTGCGTTGCCGTATATATATCCTTGTGTTGAATTGGTTTCTGTAGATATAGTATATACATTCTTCGCAAAAGTAGCGGTATAGGTCTTGTCTTCCGTAACAGAAACTGTACGTGGATTAGAAGTGTTATTGTCATTCCATTTTACAAAATGATATCCGTAATTAGCTGTTGCTGAAATTTCCACTTCGTCAAGATACAATGCCGATTTACCGCCTACCGTTGTTCCCCATTCGGGATTAGCGGAAGTGGTAGAAATGCTATAGGTGTTTTTCGCAAACTCTGCCGTGAAGGTGGTGTCCTGAGTTATCTGCGCAATACGCGGATTATCGGTATTGCCATCACTCCATTGAGCGAAATGATAACCGTAGTCGGATGAAACAGAAAGTGTTACTTCGTCCAAGTATTCCGCAGAACTATTGCCGGAGATAGAGCCGTGCTCTGCATTCGTGGTGATGGAATACATATTTTTCGCAAAAGTAGCAGTAAAGGTTGTATCTTGGGTTAATGGAAATATATACCGCGGATTATCCTTACTGCCGTCAGACCATTGAGAGAACTGATATCCATAATTCGGAATCGTGTGTAATTTTGCAGCACTATTGAATATCATACTCGCTTCTCCAATAGTTGCGCTTGCATTATTACTAGGGCGAATAATGGCAATTTCATCGAATTCTGGATTCCAATCATTACTGCCGCCTTCGCGGTATAGATATAGAGAGGATAAAGTATCAACTGATGCCGGAAGTTCTATTATAAGGTTTCCTGTGATGCCTGTCGCATTTTCCGGATATGTATAAAACAATTTGTCAGAATTAGGAGCCTCATATAATTGGCAACTTCCTGATATATCCGCCGCTTTTGTAATGTGGACGACAAATAGATCTCCTTCGTGCAATGTGCCGGCAGCAAATTGTATTCCAAAATAATTATTTCTATTTAGTTTTGTTTTCCCTTGTGATATATTTGTGGAAATACTTCCGGAAACAGAACCTATTACTGCCCTTTCGATTGTAGTTGCTTTCAATAACATAGTTCCGCCGTTTTCTATGGATACGTTTCCTCTTTCTGGAGAATCAGCGGCTCCGAAAATGGTATATTCGTTTGTATTATGTTCAAACTCTGCAGTAAAGGTTGTGTCTTGGTATAAATTAAAAGTACGCGGATTGTTGGTATTTCCATCTGACCACTGTGTAAAATTATAACCGTAGTTCGGAACGGCAGTAATCAACGTATCATCGCATATTGTTGGAACGACAACACTGCCCATCATCATTTCATTTACAAGCCCTGTAACAACAAAACCCAACGGCCCATATTTTATCTGAGAAGCATAATTAGACCATGCTGTCTTATATGCATCTAATGTTCCGCAAGGAACATGAATTGGACAATTATTTGTATAATTATTAAAGGCATTAGTACCCAATGCTGGTGGCGTTTCTGCCTCAATCGTTACATAGGTCAAACCGCTGCAACTTTGGAAAGCCGAACTTCCAATGCTTGTAACGCTATTGGGAATCGTCACAGAGGTCAAACTACTGCAATTAAGGAAAGCCTTCACTCCAATGCTTGTAACACTATTGCCAATCGTCACTGAGGTCAAACCGCTGCAATCACGGAAAGCATAATCTCCAATGCTTGTGATGGCATATGTTACCGCATTATATACCACTGAAGCAGGAATAACTACGGAACCAGAATACTCTAAGTAAGTAGAATACGAACTCCCGCGATAAGTAACTGAAGCAGTTTTAGTGCTGGTATCAAAATCATACCAAATACCATCGACTTGAGTGTCGGAAGCAAACATCGTTCCCACGCTTGCTGCTACAGCGAGCAATAGGGTAAAAATTTTTGTTTTCATTGTTTTAAAATATTTTTTCATTATCAATTTTCTCAACATATATTCCAATTTTGAGGCCGGAGTTCATCACTGCGTTAATTATTGTTCTCCATGTTTTATCCAACTTACTTGTTGTCGTCAATGGCTCATTTGCAAATGTTTTGCCATACCAACTGTTCTTCGCCTTCCTTCCGAACATAGTATATACATCGAGTACTGGTTTCTTGAATTTCAGGGAGATAATTGCATCTGCACCCTCCTCATTACACGCAGGAATACATGGAACAAAACTATAGTACTTTGTATCTTTATTATACATAATTCCATCATAAAAGCAATCTGGAATTTTAGGAGATAATGGATCTATAGAGGCCAATCTGTATTGATCATGAGTTGGAACTAGTCCACATGGAACGGGTTTATTTACAACTATGATAGTATCAAACTCAAATTTAGAGTCCGATATAAAATGTCCAAATACGATTATGTCACCATGCTGATACTTTTGTCTTTTGATTTCACAACATATATTGCGAAAACATCCATATACATACGGGTCTGTATCTAAGGCGCCCATAGGCATAGAAGGTAGGTTCTTTACCGGTTTTATGTCATAATGAACACCCTTAGGCTTTGTTTTGCTAATATATGTTGATTGTGAATATGGTTCATATTCTCCCCAAAAGTACAAAAGACAAGATTTTTGAATGCCGTTGTCTAAATAGATACCGTCACGTTTGATGAATTTTCTCTTATGTTTTGTTGTGTTCCATGGATGTTGATTAATGCTTCCTAACGTCCTTTTCCGGTACCCTGGTTCATTAATAGGATGATTACAAAAAAATAATCTTGCCATAAATTCAAGTTGTTAAGTTTTAGCCTACTCTTTATTGGATTTTCGGCATTCTCCGTTATATATTATAGTTCGCACATACACATACATAAAAAAGCGCAGACTTCGCTATTGCTCATCTACGCGCTAGGACCCTCGAACTGTCCCTCTAGTCAAATAAACAACAATGAAACCTACGCCGATATGACAAACTGCCTGCTGTAGAACGGCAGGCAAGTATATAAGTCATACCCGTAGGCATCTATCGTTACTTTGTCTCTGACTAGATTTTACTTGTGAAAAGTGTTCGAGGCTTTTCGCGCGTCAACAACAAAGCGTCAATAAACGCCTTCCAATATGTTAAAATCCACACCCCTCAGAAGAGACACATCCCTTCGGCGTAGATTTTCGGGTGCAAAGGTACAAATAATTTTTGAATTGTGCAAAAAAAATACGTTTTTTCAATAATTATTTGCATATGTCCAATTTTTGTTGTACCTTTGCACTCGGTTTTAAAATTAGCAACACAAACTATGCTGAAAAATATCCTTGCTATCACCGGTAAACCGGGCTTGTACAAACTCATCAGTCGCGGCAACAACATGCTTATCGTTGAGTCTCTTGTTGACGGAAAACGTATGCCTACTTATGCGCGCGACAAAATCGTGGCACTCAGTGATGTTTCCATGTTCACGGACGCTGATGATATCGCGCTGAGCGAAGTACTGACCAAAGCCGGAAAGAAAGAAGGACTGAAGGCGGTGGCACTAGACCCGAAGAAGGCATCTAACGAAGAAGTGCAGACATGGTTTGACGCTGTGCTGCCTAACTGGGATCGTGATCGCGTTTATCCATCCGACATCCGCAAACTCATACAATGGTACAATATCCTCATCAATGCCGGCATCACTGACTTTAAAGCCGAAGAAGCCGCGGAAGAGGAAAAGAAATAAGTGCTCTTACGAGCCATTATCGATAGCATAGAATCTGTAGCGCCACGGAGTGCCCAGGAACAATGGGATAACTCGGGAATGCAGGTAGGTGACACAGGACGAGATATTCAGTCCGTCCTCTTGACCACAGACGTTACGCCGGCGGTGGTCGATGAGGCTATTATGCGCGGTTGCCAACTCATCGTCTCTCATCATCCGCTTCTTTTCCACGGACTCAAACAAGTCTGCGGACAAACACCACAGGCCAAAGCCGTGGAAATGGCTATCAAACATGATATCGCTATCTATTCTGCACATACCAGCCTTGATTGTGTCTCTGGCGGAATCAACACGCGCCTGGCTGACAAACTCAAACTAACCGATGTAAAGCCGTTAATGGAAAATGGATTAGGTGCTATCGGGAAATTACCAAATCCTGTAACTTTTGCCGATTTCATCGGACATATACGCGCGATATTAAATTGTACGTACGTGCGCTATACGCGCGCGAAGAAATCGGAGATACAAACGGTCGCTCTCTGTGGCGGCGCTGGCGCTGAATTCATCAACGAAGCCATCGCACAAGGTGCGGATGTTTACCTCACAGCCGATTGTAAGTATCATGACTTCTGCGACGCAGACGGACAAATAGGATTGATTGATATCGACCATTGGATCTCCGAACGACACGCACGGGAAATATTCCGCGACATACTCGCGCCGCTTGGTATTCAATGCTTTATCAGCGAAAAAGATCAAACACCGATACAAATACTAAAACAATAATATTATGGCAAGAACTAAAGAATTAACCGTTGAGGACAAACTTAAACTCCTCTTCGATTTGCAGCAAGTGGACTCAAAAATCGACAACTTGCGCACATTGGCAGGTGAACTGCCGCAGGAAGTGAAAGATATGGCCGATGAGGTGGAAGGTCTGAAAACCCGTTTGGCTAATATCGAGAATGAAATCAAAGATTGTGAGACACAGATCTCAGATCATCGCGTACGCACCGAGAATGCCAATGCATCCATCTCGCGCTACAAAGAGCAACAAAACACCGTGCGTAACAACCGCGAATTCGACAACCTGAACAAGGAAATCGAGTATCAGGAACTGGAGATTGAGGCTTCGCAACGTAAGATCAAACACTTCAGTGCTGAATTGGAGGCTCGTTTGGCAGACAAAGCCAAAACTACAAAAGATATCGAGGAACGCACCGTTGATTTGAATCAGAAACGCTCAGAGTTAGACCAAATCCTCGCAGAGACAAAGGCTGAAACAGAGAACCTCATTCTCAAAGCTGCTGATTTGGAGAAGAAAATGACAGATGAGCGTCTGTTGGCTGCTTTCAAACGTATCCGTAAAAATGCGCACAACGGACTTGCTGTCGTTAAGATTGAGCGTGACTCTTGCGGTGGTTGCCACGCAAAAATCCCCGCACAGCGACAGTTGGATATCCGTATGCGTAAGAAAATTATTGTATGTGAGTTCTGCGGACGTATTCTCGTTGACCCTGAACTCTAATCAACCATACCAATCCGCATACAACGATTAGGCTGATAACGCCTAACCACCAGGTTGAGCCGGCACCGATTGTGTCGGCCCAACTTTTTTCATTTTCCCCGATTTCATCGAACAAATAATAGCACAATACAGCCAATCCGTTGTTCGTAAAATGCATCACTATCGGCACCCACAAACTACCTGTCCATACAAATACATAGCCGAACAATGCACCCATCAACATACGCGGTACAAAGCCGTAGAACTGCATATGTATCGCTGAGAAAACAATCGCCGTCACCCAAATTGCCACGTGAACCTTTGTATATTGCGCGTTGACACGTTGTCCGTCAGATATGATTTGTTGCAGTGTTCCTCTAAAAGATAGCTCCTCTGCCATTGCCGGCAACAATGCCAACAAACCGATATTGATTAGCAATCCCCACACGCTGTCGGTCTTCAAAAATTGTTCCGTCAAAACCGCAGCTGCATCTTCCTGAGCTCTCAAAAATTCTTCGATGAATTCGAGACTTTTTGGCAAAACGACGCGACTGTTCAGATCCGCCAATAGGTTTATTCCCGGCACAGCACAAATCATAATTACGACAGCCAACCCAAATACTTTCCAGTTTGCTCCACGTGTTATTCCTAACCATGTGAAAGGTTTATGATCATCATCCCATAGCCACGCGCATATTATAGGAGGTAGTAAAAAAGTACCGAATGTCTGTAACAGCTGTAACCATTTAAGTGATGCCGTCTCTTTACTTCCATCGCATGCTACGCGCCATGTAAACATAGCCACCGCTGTTAGCACTGACATAACACCCAACCACACCAATATCTTTATCCATTTTGATTTCATACTTTCGCCTTTTAAACGCTGCAAAATTACTTTATTTTTTTTATATACGCAAATATTTGTACAAAAATGCAAAAAAATTCATAAAAATTTGCGTATGTCAAAAAAAAGCAGTACCTTTGCACCCGCTTTTGAAAAAGCATGGCGGGATAGCTCAGCTGGTTAGAGCGCATGATTCATAATCATGAGGTCCCCGGTTCAATCCCGGGTCCCGCTACGAAAACCACTCGACGAGTGGTTTTTTTTGTCAAATATTTGCATATTTGAATAATTTGTAGTAATTTTGCACCCGATTTAATTTGGATAAGTATGCGTATACGTATTTGGACAATAGTTTTAGCGTGCGCGCTGGCCGTTCTTCCTATAGTGAGAAGCGCAGCAGATGACGTTGTGTACATCACAACAGAGCAGTTCCGTGCACGTATTTTTGATTACAAGGTAGAGAAAGATTGGAAATACAAAGGAGACAAACCTTGCGTTATTGATTTCTATACCACTTGGTGCGGTCCGTGCAAACGTTTGGCGCCCATCATGGAAGAAATGAGCCAGAAATACTGCGACCAAGTGAAGTTCTACAAAGCCGACACAGAACGTGAGCGCGAGTTGGCATATGTTTTTGGCATCAGCAGTATTCCGCAAGTGCTGTATATTCCCAAAGAAGGTAAACCGATGTTGCTGAAAGGTTTATATCCGAAGGAGGAAATTGTGAAAATCATTGATGAGTTCCTTCTAAAAGAGAAAGAAGCAAAAAAATAAAGACTAATGCACGTCGAATTGGTATTATTGATATTGTCGCTGCTGTTTTTTGTCAGCATTTTTGCGGACAAGATCGGCTATAAGTACGGTGTACCGGCATTGCTGCTGTTTCTTGCTGTGGGAATGCTATTCGGTTCGCACGGTGTGGCTGCTCTATTTGGCGGCAATAGCATTGAGATAGAAACCGGAACGGCTCAAGCGATCAGTACGTTGGCGATGTGTATCATCCTTTTTACGGGTGGTATGGAGACGCGTATCAGCGACATCAAGTCTGTTCTTGCGCCGGGTGTGACCTTAGCCACATTAGGAGTTCTCATCACCTGCGCCATCACGGGAATCATCATCTATTATATCTTCGGTTGGCTTCATGCGGTGACAACCGTATCCATATGGCTGGCATTGCTGATGGCAGCAACGATGTCGAGTACCGACAGTGCAAGCGTCTTCTCCGTGCTCCGCACCAACGGTATCGGTCTGAAACACAACCTGCGACCTTTGTTGGAGTTGGAGTCCGGTGCCAATGACCCGATGGCATACGTGCTGACAACAACCTTAATAGGCGTTGTACTGACGGCTGAGAAAGAAGTCACGGCGCTACCCATCATCCAAACAATCGTCATTCAACTCGTGATGGGTTCTGTTCTCGGTTTTGCATTCGGCGAAGGGCTGGTACAACTCATGCGCCGTGTCAAATTAGGCAACGAAGCACTCTATCCTATCATGGTGCTTACAGCTTGCATCTTCATCTTCGCCATCACATATTACTTGCAAGGCAACACTTATCTCGCCGTCTATGTGGGCGGTTTGATTATCGGAAACAACAAGTTCACCCGCAAGCGCCAGACGCGATCGTTCTTCAACGGTTTGACATGGCTCAGCCAGTTGGTGATGTTCCTTATGTTAGGTCTGATGGTGGAACCGAGCGAACTGCTCAACTATCGAGTATGGCTGCCGTGTCTGATTATCAGTATTGTGATGATTTGCATCTCACGTCCGATAGCGGTGTGGCTGTGTATGTTGCCGTTCCGTAACTATCGCCAACGTGACAAGGCGATGCTCAGTTGGGTGGGACTCAAAGGTGCTGTGCCGATTATCTTTGCCATCATGTGTAAGTCACAAGGTGTGCCATACGCTGACCTTATCTTCAATGTTGTCTTCCTCTGCACAATCGTATCTTTGCTCGCACAAGGCACTACACTAACGATGGTAGCAAAGAAACTGGCACTGGACACAAAACCGGAAACGGAGCGCACGTTGGAGCATTTCGATATGGATCTACCCGATGAGATTCAGTCCTCGGCGCGAGAGGTAGAAGTGACAGAACGCATTTTAGAGCGCGGCAACACGTTGCGCGAACTCAATATACCACCGCGGACGCTGATCATCATGGTACGCAGAGGCGAAGATTTCTTCGTGCCGACAGGTGCCAGTGAGTTGCAGTTAGGTGACCAACTGCTTGTCATCAGCGACAAAGATGCAGAGGCTACTTACAAGCACATGACCGATGAGGCGGAAGAAGATGCAATCTGGCGTGCAGAAGTGCGCCGCAAAGCAAAAGCGCGCTTCGACAAGGCAACGGCGTGGATGAGAAAGAAACCGAAGAGTTAAAAGCAAAAAAAAATAGCATTAGATATGGCAAAGAAAACCGTCTTTTTGACCGGAGCTACCGGCACAATGGGTTACGCAGGCATGATGGAGATTCTGCAGTACCCGAAGCAATATAACCTGCGCATCCTTGCACGTCCTAGCAAGAAAAACAAGGAGTTATTGGCTCCGCTGTTGGATAAATACGCTGCATTGCATGTCGTTTGGGGTGACCTGACCAAATATGCGGACGTGCTCAAAGGTGTTTCCGGCGCACAGATTGTACTGCATGTCGGTGGAATGGTTTCGCCGCAGGCGGACTATCGTCCCAAAGCAACACTGCGCACCAATATCTCTGCTGCAGAGAACATTACGAAAGCCGTGTTGGCACAGCCGGCTGACAAACAACCGAAAGTGGTTTATATCGGTTCTGTAGCCCAGATGGGTGACCGCCGCGAACCGCTGCATTGGGGACGTGCCGGCGACCCGATCTGTGTTTCTGCTTACGATCATTATGGTCTGACCAAAGCACAGGCAGAGCGCATCATCACGGATTCCGGCATTAAGACTTGGGTATCGCTCCGTCAATCGGGCATCCTCTATCCGGCGATATTAAAGAACTACGACCCTATCATGTTCCATGTGCCTATCCGTGGCGTCCTCGAATGGGCAACAGTGGAAGATAGCGGTCGATTGTTAGAGCGCGTTTGCCGCGACAACGTACCGGAGGAGTTCTGGAAACGCTATTACAATATCGGTTCGGGAAAAGAATACCGTTTGTCAAACTATGAGTTCGAGTGCTTGTTGCTCGAGGCTATTGGCTGCCCGCGCCCGGAGAAGATATTCAACGCCAATTGGTTTACCACCCGCAATTTCCACGGCATGTGGTATATTGACGGTGATAAGTTAGAGGATATACTGCACTTCCGCGCGAACGTGCCGGTTAAAGAGTACTTCGCGAAGATGGCAAAAGCCGAGTCTCTGCCATGGGGTATTAAGTTTGCTTCCAAAACGCATATCGCCAAGTTATTCCCGCATTGCGTAAAAGCCGCGATGTGGTTCATGGCTAACAGCAAAGAGCATGGCACGCAATGGTGGATCAAGCATAACAAAGAAGCACGCATTCATGCGTATTACGGTTCGCTGGAGGCATACAAGGCTATTCCTGATTGGAAGCATATGGACCTAAGTCATAACAGCGAGGAGTATCCGTTGCTCAAACATGGCTACGATGAGTCTAAGCCAATGGCGGAACTGACACTTGAAGATCTGCAGCAAGCAGCCGCCTTCCGTGGTGGCAAATGTCTGGCCAAACGCTTTAAGAAAGGCGATTGGGACTCCAAGCTCAAATGGGAAGACGCGGAAGGACGTACGTTTGAAGCTTCGCCACGCTTGATTTTGTTGGGCGGACACTGGTCTCCGTTCGACATGCCATATCCTTACGCACACGAACCAAAGGAGAAACAGATCCCGTGGCATTGGGATCGCGTAGCAAGAGAGAACCCGTTCTTCGCACAGCTATGGGCTCCGCTGCACGACAAAAACGAAGATAACGTATACGGTTCGGAAGTTTTTGAAGGTTGGGAGAAATAAAAGTGATTAGTAAAAGCCAACAAATTGCTGATTTATGCAACGATTAGGGATAATAGGAGTATTGCTGTGCTTATGCGCGATGGGCGCGTGGGCAGATGATGCAACGAAACCGGGTTATCAGATTGAAGACAACACATTTTTCGACCCTTCGCACAAGGAAATGCGCGAAGAGAGTTATCAGTTCAGCGTGGATTATCGTCTTGAGGTGGGATTTGCGCAGAACTGGCAACGTCCACACGACATCACTTTTGCTGAGCGCTACCTGCATGGTATCCGTCTCGGCGCCAACTTTACCTTTAACCTCCCGTTGCATTTCGGCATCCAGACCGGCGTGATATATACCCTGCTCTTCGGTCAAAACGACCAACATTGGCGTTCCGTAACAGCACCTACTACCCAAGAGGAGTATATTACCCATAATGTATTGGCTCACAATCTGACCGTCCCTGTGCGAATGACCTATACGATACCTGTTTGGAAAAAAATGAATATCCTCTTCTATACCGGTCCACAGTTACACATCGGATTGGCGCAAAATGATTACATGAAAACGCATCTGAGTGATCCCGCCAAAGATTGGTTGGTTTCGCAGAACATACCGGTTGATCCATATGACCGCATGAAAGATGAGTTGGTGCGAGCCAATATACAATGGGGTATCGGCGCAGGTATTGAATGGGATAAATACCGCTTACAAGGCGGTTATGACTTTGGCTTGAACAACATGGTAAAGCACCCCAAAATAAGCGGACAATACATGTCCGAATGGGGATGGTTCGTAAGTTTCTGCTATAAGTTTTAATGGAGTTTATCGGCGTTCTGCGGCGATGGTGGTTGCATCACCATGGCCGGGGAAAACGCGCGTATCCGATGGTAAGGTCATCAGACAATCCAATGAATCAATGAGTTGTCTGATGTCTCCTCCGGGCAAGTCTGTGCGACCATAACCCATATGAAAGAGCGTGTCTCCAGAAAGTAGAATGTTGTCATTCGGCCAATAGAAACATACGCTACCGGGCGTATGACCGGGCGTGTGAAGAATGGAAAATGGAATTTCTTTGTCGTTAAGCGGTTCTATCGGAAACGGTTGCGCGATAGCATGAATGCCGAAAAGGTCATATTGACCTTGCATAGCAGTTGCCATCGGTATATCCGCCTCGTGCAGCAAAACGGAGGTATGCCATTTCTCACAGGCCCACGCAGCTCCCCATAGATGGTCAAGATGCCCGTGAGTAGCCAAGATTGTCACGTTTGACGGCGCACACTGGAGTTCTTTCTCGATATACGTACAGAGTGCCTGTTGCTCATATTGAGAATAGCAAGCGGGGTCGATGATGAACACCTGTTGACCATTGCTCACCACGTAAGTGTTGGTCTGAAAAGGACCAAATATAAACGATTTTACTTCCAGCATTCCTGACATATTTGCGGTTGTTGACGGATAGCAGCGCGGCGAAAAGCAAGGGATGGTTCATTCCCAAACAACTCGTTCATATGCGCGCTCATTATATTTCCGTACGCATGCGCGTGCGCTTTGTCATAACAACAAGGTAGCACTTCGCCATTGGTAGTGATCACACATCCGCTCCATGCTCGCAGACATGATTTGTGGAGTTTGCGACGATGATAAAGACCGTCTGAACCTTGAATATACCGGCTGTAACGAGGATTGGACGGCATCAACGGATGACCGTTTTTGTAGTTATACAATTGTGCCGTTTTGAAAACCAGACGATCTGCTCCGAGTGCTTTGTACTGGCGCTTAAACTGCATCCACTCGTGCTCGTTTGTCCGCAAACGCAGACATTGCAATTCAATGAGCGTACGGCTGTGAAGACGCGCTTTGGCGTCACGAAGATACTGCAAAGCGGCCTTGCATTTCTCTATGTCTCCTCCTATACGGTAGGCATTATACGTCTCAGGAGTAAGCCCGTCCATGGAGATGATGATACGGTTGAGACCGGCAGCCACGAGACTTTCCGCCAACTCCGGCGTGAGAGCTTGAGCATTGGTGCTAACGATGGTGTACAAACCTGCTTCATGCGCCTCTGCAATCATCTGCGGCAGATTGGGATTGAGTAACGGCTCACCCTGAAAATAAAATTGCACAGTGAATGCATACGGTGCCACCTCGGCCAATACCCGCTCCCACACTTCACGCGGCATTATCCTTTCACCCTTTACTTTGGGCTTTTCTCCCTGCCCCACCGGACATTCCGGGCATCGCAACTGACACACAGCCGCAGGCTCAACGGAAACAAACAAAGGCCTATGAAAGATACGCACTGAGCCGAAAAGACTCAGTGCATAACTCGCATAGCACTTCAGTGCATTAATGCAGCGCGATTTTGTTAACGCGACGCTCATGACGACCGCCTTCAAAATCCGTCTGGAAGAAGGTACGAACGATATCCAGTGCCTTAACCGCCGAAATAAAGTTAGCCGGCAAACCCAGTACATTGGCATTGTTATGCTGACGAGCCAATTCCGCCAACTTTGTGTCCCAACAAAGCGCGGCACGGATACCTTGGTGCTTGTTGGCGCTCATACAGATACCGTTACCTGTCGAGCAGATGACAATTCCGAACTCGAACTCTCCTTTCTCTACGGCCTCTGCCAACGGATGAGCAAAATCCGGATAGTCACAACTCTCGGTGTTATAGCAACCGAAATCTTTCACTTTGGCGCCATTGTCTTCCAGGAACAACTGCACTTGTTGCTTTAACGGGAAACCAGCGTGGTCACTTGCCAACGCAATGGTCATTTCTGAAAACGATTTCATATATTTCTATTGTTAAATGTTTACTGCAATTTAGAACACTGCGGCCAAGTTGCCGAACATCAGTTTACATGCAATCGCCAACACGATAATTCCGAAAAACTTCCGGATAATATAGAGCGCCGTGGTGCCCAAATATTTCGTCAACCAATTTGTACCAATCAGCACTAAGTACAGTACTATCATGCATAGAATCAACGAAATACACAGGTTTCCAATGCTATATTCTGCCGTAATTGCCAGCAGTGCCGTGAACGCACCAGGACCGGCGTACATCGGAAAAGCCAATGGCACGATAGTGCTTGCGCTTCCGATTTCTCCCTCCAACTTATCGTTCTGGAAAATCACGATATCCAAAATCATTTCCAGCGCCATCAGGAAGATAACAAAACCTCCGGCAATAGCAAAATATTCAATCTGCACACCGAAGAGTTTCAAAATCCATTCGCCTAAAAAAAGGAACGCCATCAATATGACAAGACTGGCGATGCATACGTTAAGCGCATGAATCTTAATGCCCTTTTGCTGCATAGCAATCGTGACCGGGATATTGCCGAAAGGATCTATAATCGCTATTAGAAAAATAAATGACGACAGTACCTGCCAAATATCAAATTCACCGAAAAACTGAACCCATCCATTCATAGTATCTATAAGATTTTTTCAAATTTGGGCACAAAATTAGTGAAAAATTTGCATATATGCAAGAATTTTTGTAATTTTGCAGCGATTTTTCAAAAATAGGTACTAAAAATTATACATTTATAGGTTATGATTAACTCACAAGACATCAAAAACGGCGTATGCATTCGCATGGACGGCCGTCTGTATTTCGTAATTGAGTTCCTTCACGTTAAACCGGGAAAGGGTAACACAATTATGCGTGTTAAGTTTAAAGATGTAGTGGATGGCCGCGTTTTGGAGCGCCGCTTCAACATCGGCGAGAAACTGGAGGATGTACGCGTTGAGCGCCGCCCGTATCAGTTCCTTTACAAAGAAGGTGAAGATTACATCTTCATGAATAACGAAACATTTGAGCAAGTGCCTATTGCGCATGACCTCATCACGGGTGTGGATTTCCTCAAAGAAGGTATGACGGTGGAGGTTGTTTCCGATGCTACCAGCGAGACTATTCTGTTTGCTGAGTTGCCGACCAAAGTAGAGTTGGCTGTCACGTATACCGAGCCGGGTCTGAAGGGCGATACCGCTACCAACACACTCAAGCCTGCTACATTGGAGACCGGTGCAGAAATTCGCGTTCCGCTGTTCATCAATGAAGGCGAGATTGTTCGCGTTGACACGCGCGATGGCTCCTACTGCGAGCGCGTTCGTTAAAAATACACGAAAAATGACAAAAAGAATGGCATACACTTGCGTATGTCATTTTTTTTATGTAATTTTGCGCCGTTTTATAAAACGGCAAGCAAAAAGTTATACAAAATAATGAAACATTTTAACGAATACAAGCAATTAAACCTCCCTGCGTTGAGCCGTGAGATGCTGGAACAATGGGAGAAAGAGGATTTATTTGGGAAGAGTGTAACCACGCGGGAGGGACACCCGCAGTTTTTGTTCTTTGAGGGACCTCCTTCCGCGAACGGCAAACCGGGTATTCACCATGTCATGGCGCGTACTATCAAGGACACTTTCTGCCGATTCAAAACGATGCAGGGTTATCAAGTGCGCCGCAAAGCCAGCTGGGACACGCATGGTCTGCCCGTGGAGTTAGGCGTGGAGAAAATGCTCGGCATTACCAAAGAAGACATCGGCAAAAAGATTTCCGTGGACGAATACAACGCCGCCTGTCGGCGCGAGGTGATGAAGTACACCAAAGAATGGACGGAATTGACCAAGCAGATGGGATACTGGGTGGACCTGGAAAACCCGTACATTACCTACGACAACAAATATATTGAGACCTTGTGGTATCTGCTCAAGGAATTATACAAAAAAGGCTACCTCTACAAGGGCTATACGATCCAACCCTACTCGCCTGCAGCAGGAACAGGACTTTCGTCGCATGAGCTCAACCAACCCGGTTGTTACCGCGACGTCAAAGACTTGACCTGTACGGCGAAGTTCCACCTCAAAGATGGTCGATATATCATCGCCTGGACCACAACGCCATGGACGCTGCCTTCCAACACTGCCCTTTGCGTCGGTCCGAAAATCGATTATGTGGAAGTGAAGACGCCTGCAGGCGATTCTATTATTCTTGCGGAAGCACGATTGGAGGCTTATAAAAAAGAGTTGTGCGAAACGGATGCTGACGGCAATGTGTTGGCGCCGCACATCGTCGCGCGCTACAAAGGAGCCGAACTCGTTGGACTTGAGTACGACCCGCTCTTTCCGTGGGTAAATCCGGGAGAAGGTGCTTACCGCGTGATTGCAGGTGACTACGTCACAACGGAAGACGGTACCGGTATCGTGCATATCGCGCCTACCTTTGGTGCAGATGATAAGAAAGTGGGAGATGCCGCCGGCGTGCCGGGTTTGTACATGCAGACCAAGAACAACGGCCCTCGACCCATGGTGGACTTTACCGGAAAGTACTGGAAGATTGAAGATCTTGACCCTGAATGGGTTAAAACAAACGTCAACACCGAACTCTACGGCAAGTACGCAGGTCGGTTCGTAAAGAACGCGTATGACCCGAATTTAACGGAGAAAGATGAGACGCTTGACCTCCATCTTTGCTTGGAAATGAAAGCCGACGGACGACTGTTCAAAACAGAGAAACATGTGCACAGTTATCCCCACTGCTGGCGTACCGACAAGCCTGTCATCTACTATCCGCTTGACTCGTGGTTCATCAAATCCACGATGGCGCGCGAGCAGATGATTACGCTTAACCAGACCATCAATTGGCAACCGGAATCGACAGGCACAGGACGTTTCGGGCAATGGCTCAACAACCTCAACGATTGGAACCTTTCCCGCTCGCGTTATTGGGGAACACCACTGCCTATCTGGCGTACGGAAGATGGAACGGAAGAGATTTGCATCGGTTCCATTGCCGAACTTTTTGCCGAGATCGACAAGTCCGTCAAAGCCGGATTCATGAAAGCCAACCCGTGGCCGAAACATGTTGTAGGCGACTATTCCAAAGCTAACTATGACCCGGCAATCATCGATCTCCACCGTCCATACGTGGATGCCATCATTCTCATTTCGCCTTCCGGCAAACCCATGAAGCGTGAACTCGACCTCATTGATGTTTGGTTCGATAGCGGCGCCATGCCATACGCGCAAAACCATTATCCGTTCGAGAATGCAGATGCGCCGCGCACGGCCGACTTTATCTCGGAAGGTGTGGACCAAACACGCGGTTGGTTCTTTACGCTGCATGCCATCCACACCATGATTGAAGGAACCGTGGCTTACAAGAACGTCATCTCCAACGGACTTGTGCTGGACAAGAACGGCAACAAAATGTCCAAACGCCTGGGCAACGCCGTTGATCCGTTTGGCGCACTGGATACCTATGGAGCGGATGCCGTGCGTTGGTACATGCTCACGAACTCTGCGCCGTGGGAAAACCTCAAATTCGATCCGGAAGGCGTAGATGAGATTCGCCGTAAGTTCTTCGGAACGCTCTATAACACCTACGGATTTTTCGCCCTTTATGCCAACGTGGACGGCTGGGAAAGTACGCCAAATCAGACTGGCGAGACAGAATCGAAAGACTATCGGAACGAGACTATCTGCGGAGCATGTGCTGAAATTGACCTGTGGATTCTCTCCAAACTGAACTCGCTCGTCAAAGAAGTGACAGAAGCCTACGAAGCCTACGAACCCACCAAAGCAGGGCGGGCAATTAGCGATTTCGTACAAGATGACTTGTCCAACTGGTACGTACGTCTGAACCGCAAGCGTTTCTGGGGCGGTGAGATGAATGCCGACAAACAAGCGGCATATCAAACACTCTATACCTGCCTCAAGACGGTTGCCCAACTCATGGCTCCGAACGCGCCGTTCTTTGCCGATCGTCTATACCGCGACCTGACGGGCGAAACCGTACATCTAAGCGAGTGGCCGAAAGTGAACGAAGCACTCATCAATACTCAATTGGAGCGCCAGATGTACCTCGCGCAACAAGCTACTTCGATGATTCTCAGCCTTCGTAAGCGCGCAGAGAAGAACGTGCGTCAACCGTTGCAGAAAGCCGTTATCCCAACGCCGGACAAGGAGACTACGGATGCGCTGCTGCATGTTGCCGACCTCATCAAGAACGAGGTGAACGTCAAGGAACTCGTCATTGTTCCGGCAGAGCAGTCGGAGATTCGGCTCGTCAAAAAGATCAAACCGCAGTTCAAAGTGCTCGGTAAGAAAGTCGGCGCAGACATGAAAGCGGTGGCTGCAGAAATAGCTTCGATGACTCAGGATCAGATCGCACAGATGGAAACCGAAGGCAACTATCAACTGTCAACTGTCAACTATCAACTTGTTCCCGAGGATGTGGAGATCGTTACGGAAGACATGCCGGGTTGGTTGGTAGCGAACAACGGAATCCTCACTATTGCGCTGGATATTGAACTGACGGAGGAACTGATCGAAGAAGGCATCGCACGCGAGTTGGTGAACCGTATTCAAAACCTGCGTAAGTCGTCCGGTCTGGAGATTACCGACCGCATTGCTATCATACTCGAGGACCGCGATGAGATTCATAATGCCGTGCTGCATTGCGGCGATTATATCGCTTCGCAAGTACTGGCCACATCGCTCACGCTCGCCAAAGAAGTGCAGGGCGACACGCTCGAAATGGATGGATATACAATCAATATTAACATAAAAAAGTCGTAAGAAGTATGAAAAAATTCAGCAAATTAGCCTTACTTGTTATCGCAAGTGTAGCATTATTCAGTTGTGGCGGAGGAGGCCGTTCGTCCGAACCCACGTATTATCTGTCTGATCTGCAGGGACTTTGGCAAGACCGCAAAGACACTACTCACTACATTCGCTTTACCAAAGAGCAAAGTGATGAACCAAACTATTTGTATGGTCGCGAATGGACAGAGGCGGATGATGTGTATGAGAGCGATTTGTATAAGTTCGTTTATACCGAAGACTCGCTTCATATTGATTCGCTTCGCTTTGATACCATTCAACTGGTGGATACTTTCAAGATTGATACCATTCACGTGGATACCATGATTCTGGTGCGTGACAGCGCGCTTGTGCCGACTTATGGTAACGGATGGTTCAAATACTGGCTGGAGTCCAAAGGTGACCTGCATGAGATTCACTTGATGGACAATCACGGCGCTGAGATTCCGAAGGAGTATATTATCAGTTACTTGTCATCCTCGCGTCTTGAGTATTACGAAAAAGACGCCACTTACAATACTTTCCGCTTTGAGAAGGTAATTGAAGTCCAAGCTATCAAACCGCGTAGATATTAGGCTTATGAAAACGGCTCTAAAAATTATCGGTTGGACGCTGTTGGGGATTGTCTTGACAGTTATTATCACTGTGTTGATAGCGATATACGTTGTCTTCACGCCCGAACGTCTGACTCCTGTTGCCCGCCAAGCCGCAGCGAAGTTCATCACTTGCGAGCATGAGATTGGAGAAGTCGATCTGACCTTCTTCTCCACTTTCCCTCGCTTCGGTCTGCGCGCGGACGGGTTGTTACTCATCAATCCCAAGGAAGGTGCACAAAGCGATACTGTTGTGGAAGCCAAACATCTGACGGCGACGGTCGATGTGATGGAGTTTCTGAACAACAATAACCTGCATGTGCACGAGGCTATACTGGACGGTGCGCGCGTCAATTTCTACATCGCACAGGACGGGACAACCAACCTGACGGATGTCTTTGTCTCCTCTCCGGACACGGTGCAGGAAGAAGACACCACTGCCTTCAAACTGCCGTTTGATGCGTTGCAGGTGGACGGATTGCGTATTCTGGCCAAACAAATCACGTTTGTGGACGACAAGGATACCATCAATGCCTCGCTGGGCGAAACCGAACTGAGCGCGAAAGCGGAGAGTTGGGATGACATGCTCGTGACTTTGGATGCCCAAAATGTGTGCGCGAGTCTCAAGGGAGAGACCTATGCGGACAATCTGCATGTCGAAATGATTGCACCGATGGCGATGAACCTCGATTCCATGCATTTTGCTTTTGACGGCGCACGACTGGCTGTCAATGACTTCGGTATTCGTTTGGAAGGAGAAGTGACGCTGGGCGATGACATCGACTTGGACGCTCGGCTCGAAACCGGCAAATGGAAGATTGAACCGCTCTTGGCGCTGGTGCCGGAGAAGTTCACCAAAGCCATCAAAGACTTCAACCTCAGCGGCGACATCGAACTGGACGCAACTGCCAAAGGACAAATCGGCGAGAACAAAATGCCGGTAGTGACGCTGCATAAACTGAATGCCAACGTGTGGAAGTCCAAACTCGAGGCAAAAGGTGTTATCAGCGATATTGAATCCGACATGCTGCTCGACTTGCATCTCGCACTCAATGCCAATATTCCGGATTTCAAAGGCTTCTTGCCGAAGAACATGAAGATCGACGGTCGTACGAAAGGAAAGGCGGACGCCAAACTGCGCCTGAGTCACATCACCAACATGCAACTGCACAAGGGTAAGATTGCTGCAGACCTCGACCTCACGGATATTCATTTCGCAATGGATAGCATGACGGCTGACCTGCCGAAGACGCACGCCAAGATACAAATCCCGAATGCCCAACCTTCCAAACCGAAAGTGAACTGGGCACGCATAGATTTGGAGACCGATCAGATAGACTTCGAGATGGCTACGCCGCTCAAGACGGCTCTAAAGGCATCGGCTATACAATTAGAAGCAGGAAACGTGCTCTCCAAAGATCCGGTTATCTATGCGGCTGTTGGTTTGCAAACCGACAAACCGCTGGTGGTGGAGATGGACTCCATGGGCGGAACGGTGGATGCTCCGAAACTGAAAGCGTACGTGGAGTATAACACCAAGAAAGACGGAGACCTCCAGCTCGCGCAAGCCGAGATTGCATGTAATGCCCTCAAAGGTTTCTTCAAAGATATCAACGCAGACCTGAAGGCAACGGAGTTGTCGGCTTCGATGAGTGGCGGCAAGAAAGCTTCTGCAAAACTGAAGACGCAGGCTCTCAAAGCCAATATGGGTGCAGAACTGAATGCCAAGACAGACAACCTGGCGCTCGAAGTAGGCGCGCAGTACAATCCGAAAGGAGAAAACGCGTTGCTGCAATGGAATCCACTACTCAAGATCAACCTCAAGAACGGTGAACTGCAGATGCCTGAGCGTTTGCCGGAAACCGTTTATATCCCGTCGATAGAGTTCCGGTACTCCAACCAGGAGATGGATATTGCCAACTCGCGTATTGAAGTCGGTAACTCGGACCTCAGCCTCAAAGGTAATGTCCGTAATATCGGCCGTTGGTTCAAACACGAGGATATTCTCCGCGGTAAACTGGAAGTCGTTTCCGAGCACTGCGATGCCAACCAGTTGATGGCTTGGTTCAGCGCAGACGAAGGAAGTGAAGAGAAGCCGACGGAGCAGAAACAGGAGGAGAAACCCGCCGAAAGCGCAGAGAGCGGACCGTTCCTTGTGCCTACGGACGTGGACCTCGCGCTGAATACCCATCTGCAAGAAGTGGAGTTCCTCAACCAGGTGGCTACAAACCTCAAAGGTGGTATCTATATCAAAGACGGAACGGTTATTCTTGACGAAGTCGGTTTCGTTTGCCGTGCAGCCAAACTGCAGTTGACGGCAATGTACCGCACGCCGCGCCGCAACCACCTCTACCTCGGATTGGACTATCATATGATTGATGTCGATATAGACGAACTGATGTCCATGATTCCTAATCTGGAGCAGATGGTACCGATGCTCAGTTCCTTCAAGGGTGCGGCGCAGTTCCATTTGGCGGCAGAGACCTATCTCAACAGCCAGTATCAACCCAAACTGAGTACGCTTCGTGGAGCAGCTTCACTGACAGCGAAAGATCTTGTGGTGCTGGATGGCGAGACCTTCGACGAGATAGCCAAACTGCTGATGTTCAAGAAGAAGACGGAGAATAAGATCGATTCCATCAATGCAGAAATAACGGTTTATAAGAATGAGATTGACGTCTATCCGCTCTGCGTACAGATGGATAACTACATGGTGGCTCTTGGCGGACGCCATAACACCGACCTCAGTTTCAACTATGATATCAACGTTCTCAGCCCTATTTATCTGGGCGTGAATGTCAGCGGTACGATGGATGACTTGCATATCAAACTCGCCAAGTGTAAGTTTGCGCAAGATTTCAAACCGCATTGGTATCAGAAAGCGGACAACCAGTCCCGTGAACTGCGTGAACGAATCAAACAATCAATGGAGAAAAACGTACGAATACAATGAAAAAAGGATTTATTTTTGGATTAATGGCCATGACCATGCTGGCATGTACAAACAAAACGGGGGACAACCCGTTGCTGAACCAACCGGAGACGCCGTTCGGTGTTCCCGCGTTTGACCAAATCAAGTTAGAGCACTATCTTCCGGCTTTCGAGGCAGCCATCGCTGAGCAGAAAGAGGAAGTGGAGGCTATAGTCAATAACGAAGCCGAACCGACTTTCGAGAATACCATCGTGGCGCTCGACCGTACCGGTTTGCTTCTTGACCGCGTTGTAGGTGTATTCTTCAACGTTCTCGAGGCGGATGGTAACGATGATATGAATGAGATTGCCGAGAAAGTGAGCCCGATGCTCAGCGAACTGAGTGACGGCATCATCCTCAACGACAAACTCTTCCGGCGCGTTAAATCCGTTTACGACCAACGCGAGCAACTCGGTCTTAACCCCGAGCAGATGCGTCTGGTGACGGAGACTTACAAGTCGTTTGCCGACAATGGTGCCAACCTGCCGGAGGATAAGAAAGAGCGCCTCAAAGTTATCAACCAGGAACTTGGTCTGCTCTCTCTCCAGTTCGGAAACAACGTAGTGGCAGAGACCAATGCTTGCCAACGCTTTATCAAAGACGAGGCGCAACTCAAAGGTCTGCCCGAGAGTGCCAAAGCCGCTGCTGCAGAAGAAGCGGAAGCTGCCGGTCATCCGGGAGAATGGCTCTTCACGCCCAAACGCACATCCTTCACACCGGTCCTCCAGTACTGCGAGAATCGCGAGCTGCGCAAACAGCTGCTGATGGACTATACCACGCGTGCTAACCACGACAACGATCATGACAACAAAGCAGTCATCATTCGTGAAATGGAACTGCGCATCGAGAAAGCCCAACTCTTCGGTTATGACAATCCCGCTGACTATATCCTGGCTGACTGCATGGCGAAAAACCATCAGACGGTGGATGCTTTCCTGCAATCCGTATGGAAACCGTCTCTCGCGGCTGCCAAACGCGAAGCAGCTGCCCTGCAGGAGTTGTTAGAGCAAGACTTCCCCGGAGAGAAGCTCCAGCCTTGGGACTGGTGGTTCTATGCCGAGAAACTGCGCAAAGCCAAATACGCTTTGGATGAAGAGGAAATCAAGCCGTATTTTGAACTCGATAACGTTCGCAAGGGCGCTTTCGGCGTGGCTAACAAACTCTACGGCCTGCAATTTGAGAAACTGGAGAACATGCCTGTCTATAACCCCGATGTAGAGGTCTTTAAAGTGACCGAAGCAGACGGCTCGCTGGTAGGCATTCTCTACACCGACTATTTCCCTCGCGCAGGCAAACGCCCGGGCGCATGGATGAACCAGATCCTGCCGCAGTATATCGATGCTGAGGGCGTGGATCATCGTCCGGTTATCATCAATGTAGGTAACTTCAATAAGCCAACGGCGGGCAACCCGTCTCTCCTCTCTATGGATGACGTAGAGACGCTGTTCCATGAGTTCGGACATGCATTGCACGGACTGCTCTCCAAAGCGCATTACAAGAGCCTCAGCGGAACGAATACGCCGCGTGACTTCGTGGAACTGCCTTCGCAATTCATGGAGAACTACGCTTACGAACCCGAGGTACTCAAGACCTACGCGTTCCATTATCAGACGGGTGAAGTGATCCCGGATAGTCTGATCGCCAAGATCAATGCTGCCGGTAAGTTCAACCAAGGCTTTGTCACCACCGAATTGCTCTCCGCCTCTATCCTCGACATGGATTTCCATGAGTTGACCACTGCCGAGGGACTGGATGTCAATTCGTTTGAGGCAGCGAGTCTGGAGAAGATGGGAATGATTGATGAGATCATCGTGCGTTATCGCCCGACTTTCTACAATCATATCTTTACCACGGGCTATGAGGCAGGTTACTACAGCTACACATGGGCTGCTGTGCTTGACGCAGATGCTTTTGCTGCCTTCAAAGAGACAGGTAACCTGTTTGACGAAGCGACGGCCAAGCGTTTCCGTCACTTGTTGGAGCAGGGCGGTACGCGTGACGCGCAAGAGTTGTATCTGGAGTTCCGCGGAAAAGAAGCGGACCCAAAGAACCTTCTCCGTCGCAAAGGATTTATTGAATGAAACGCCACACGCAAGTGATATTATACCACCTTTTGCCGGTAGTCTTTTGGCTGCTGGCAATTGGCGGTTCGCTTGTGCCGCTGATCTTACGGTCCGGAGAAGCCGGTTTCGCTGTTCACTATCTGTGGAGTTACCTTGTTGCTGCGATAGTCATGCTCTGTTTTCTTGTTGTCGGGCGCGTGCGGAGACATGAGAGTTCGGTGGAGCAGTGTTTTCTTGTGGCTATATTGCTGAGCATCGCTTCTTTTTGGCTACCCTCGGTACTGTTTGTCATCCTTCCTGTCTGGATATACCTTATCTACCGCAATATCTTCGACCTCCGCTCGTTCGTGGCTACACTTCTCGGCTTTGCGCTGGTGGCGGTTTGGGTAGTTCTTTTCATCTACCTCGGCTGGCTTTCTAACCCTTGGGCACAGTTCTTTGCAAAAGAAAGCGCCTACGGATGGATTCCCGTCGGCGCTATCTTCATTGCTTGGTTCGCCTCTACCATTGCACGACAAAACCTGCGTGTACGTTGATGCCCGCTTGCGCGTAGTACCATACGCAGCGGCTTCCGTCCAGAAAACGACTGGCTTCGGCACCGCCGTTGCTCGCATATTTGGCGTTGAAGATATTATTCAACTGGCATAGCAGTCTCACGTCCGGAACTCCTTTCCGCGTAGAAAACCATTTTTTCATCGGCAGGTCATATTGCAGGTTGACGTTCGTCGTGGTATAGGCCCGTAGCATAGCCGCTACATCCTGGGTGTTGTCCAAGAACTGCCGACTGACTACATTCGTTTGAATGGACCCCATAAAACCGGCATATTCGAATGTAAAGAGACTCATCGCGGTGATGGTAGGCGAGAAAGCGATCGTCACCGTTCCTTCGATGCTATCCAGCCCTACCCAATTCCAGTCGTTCTGGTTATCATATACGTCGATATACTGCTTGTAGTTCAGCAGTTTGTTGCGGCTGACAACGATGTTCCCTTCCCATCTAAACCAGTCGGTTATACGCACGCCAGCCATCAGTTCGGCACCCATACGGTAGGAATCCTTGACGTTGGTCGTCTTCATCGCTCCCACATCGTTGTATTCGCCGGTCAGCACTAATTGGTTGTCATAATCCATGAAATAGAGGTTCAGACCTATATTAAAACGCGTGTGCGTGTACGCATAGCCTAACTCATAGTCATACAGCGTCTCTGCCTTCGGCATGTTGGTCCATGTCTGCGTCAAGGGGTCCCATCGCGCGTTCTCTTTGTAGTTGTTTCGGCTTGGGTCGCGGTTAGCGATCGCGAACGAAGCGGATAGCAGATGCCCGCCGTTCTGGTACGTCAAACCCGCTTTCGGATTGAAGAAATGATAGTCGGCTACCAGCGGCAGATCTTCCATATTCTCGTCATTGATACCATCGCGGCTATAGCGGATATAGCGGTATTGCAGGTCGCCGTAAACGGCTAATTTCTCTTGCGGCTTGTTGATGATGCGCCAGTTGGCTTTCGCGTAGGAGTTGACGTCTATCTTGTTCGCGGAGTTGCGGTAGTATTCATAGTGAACAGGCAGCGGCTGTAAGGTCGGTTTAGCCAAATAGTCCAGAATACCCCAGTGGTACCCGATATAGTTATTGCCCGCTACGCCCAATTGCACATCCGCTACCTCCGACAGATACTTACCCGACACCAGAAAACCCACATAATGGTTATTCAGATGCTTCATGTATAGACCGTAACTCTTGTCTTTCGGGCTGCTGACCATGCTCGGGTCGGTCAATCCCCAATAGCTGTATTTCTTCTTCTTGTATTGCTCGTAATACCCGCTGCCGTGCGTGTAATGGGCTGTCGCCGTCAGACTCCATTGAGGCGTAAAACGATGGTTGATGGTCAACTGTCCGTGCTGCTGGGCATAGTTATCCGTCTGGTTCGGGTAATAAACCGTTGAGTCCGAACCGTCGGATGCCGGCACCGTATATTCGCCCGCAGGGTTATAGCGTCTGTCCGCACCGTTACGGCCGTAGGCCACATCGTAACTCACACCTTCCCAACCCATGCCGGTCTTCTCCGCTCCGCCGAAAGCGCGGAGTATCACATGCGTCTTGCTGCCGTACCAACCGATATCGCCGTAGTAACTGTATAAATCGCTTTTAGTGCGGTAGAGGAAGCCGTCGGAGTTGACTTTCGTAAAACGCGCGTTGAGCATCCATCGGTTGGCAATAGCGGCGTGCGCACTTACCATCTCGCGGAACGTGTTGTACATACCGCCGTTGAATGCCAGTTTGATATGACTCGTGCTGTCCAGCATGTTCGTCTGCATGTTCAGACCCGCACCGAAAGCCGAACCGCTGGTACTCGTCCCCACGCCGCGCTGAACGTCCATCTGCGATATAGAGGATGTCATGTCTGTCATGTTCACCCAAAAGACCGTTTGGCTCTCCTGATCGTTCAGTTGCACCTCGTTGACCGTCATGTTGATTCGCGTATGGTCCGTACCGCGCACGCGGAAATACGTGTAACCAATACCCAGACCGTCATCACTCGTCACCTGCAAACCCGGAGTCGTGCTCAATAGGTACGGTAAGTTCTGACCCGTATTGGTGCGGTTCAACTCGTCGTTCTTGATGATGGCGGTGGAGAGCGTCGTCTGTTGTACGCGTTTGACACTCACCTCTATGTCCTCCATCTGATGCATCAGGATAGTCAGGGTGTCCTCATTCGTCTGCGCAAAGGCAGGCATTACAATAAGGCTTGCTGCTACGCAGCATGCCATCCGATAAACGATAAACGATAAACGATAAACTTTACAATGTTTCATTTCCTTTAACAGCATTATCTGTTCAAGTTCGATGGGTATAATCTCAGCCTTTCAGCACCCCTCTAACGAATTTGCGTGCAAAGGTACTGCTTTTTTTTGACATGTGCAAGTTTATTTCAATTTTTATAAAAAACGACGAAAAGTGTATATATACATAGTATATATACAGGAGAAGCGAGGTTTGTGCAAAAAAGGACCAAGTATCCTATGGACATCCTGTGGATATATTATGGGTATCTTGTGGTTCAGTCTCGATAACGGCTCGATATTGACTCGATAATGGCTCGTAAACGGGTCGAAGATGGCTCAGTAGCGAGCTGAAAATGCGATGAGACTGTGAGACTCTGATACTCTTGCTATAACGCTCGCAAAGTCAGCCAGTTATGCGCAGAAAAGAATCCCAAAGAGTCTCAGAGTCTCATTTGTATTATGCAAAGGTTGTTCCCTTTTATGCACAAAAAGGAATAAGTCTAGCTCAAAAAGGGAACAAGTGAAACGAACTATGTTAAAAAATATAAAAAAGTGATCTTTTAAATACCAAAATGGAGGATTAAGGTTTCTGTGAAACAAAACCATCGACATAATCTGTGTCGTTTTTGACGACAGCAAAGCATTGTCTGATGACCTTG
>JAGCFX010000087.1 GCA_017649925.1 Paludibacteraceae bacterium
GAAATCTTCAAACCTTCAAACGTCAAAGAACTTTTTGACCGGTATGACATTATCTTCATCGGTGGACCGATCTGGTGGGGCACTTACCCGCAAGTGATGTTCACGTTCTTCGACACGCACGACCTGAACGGCAAAACCATCTATCCCTTCACCACCCACGAAGGAAGCGGTCTCGGCAGTGTAGTGAGCGACATCCGCAAAGCGTACCCGAAAGCAGACGTGAAGCCCGGCTTCAGCATCTACGGCCACGAGGTGCGCACGAACAAAGCAAAAGTAGAGAAATGGATTAAAGGACTTAATATCTAATTATTATGAAAGAATTTCGAGTTGACCCAAGGGTAACAACACCCGAAGCGCAAGCAATGTACATTGAGCAGGGACGCAAACTCTTTGCGTTCAACCAGACTATCCCTTTCACGCCGGAGAACATCGAGGCAACCAAAGCACTCTTTGGAGAAAACCTCGGCGAAGGAGCCATCGTGCAACCGCCGTTGAAAGGTGTGTGCTTTGACATGGTACACATAGGCAAAAACGTAATGATTATGCCCGATTGCCTGATGATGGCACGCGGAGAGATTAAGATTGAGGATAATGCGATGATAGCTGCGAACGTGCAGCTTATCAGCAATAACCACGATCTCCACGAGCGCCAGATTCTTATCTGCAAGCCGGTGCGTATCTGCAAGAACGCGTGGATAGGAGCTGGAGCCACAATCCTGCCGGGTGTGACGGTTGGCGAGAATGCGGTAGTAGCAGCTGCGGCTGTGGTCACCAAAGATGTGCCCGCCAATGCTATCGTCGGCGGCAATCCGGCAAAACTGATCAAGATGGTAGAATAGCACGGAACCGACTACCCATACGTTGCACCCAAAGTTATCCAAGCCAACATCGAACGTATCAAACAACATCTTCCAAACAAATGAAACGATTGTTTATACTTGTTTTTGCGCTGAGCACAATGACCCTTATGGCACAAACACCGATTAACATCATCATCGGCTCAAAGGCCTTTTCCGCCACGCTCGCAGATTCCGAAACCGGCGAAGCCTTTGCTGCCTTATTACCCCTTTCCGTCACGATGAATGAACTGAACGGCAATGAGAAATACCATTACCTGTCCACCTCTCTTCCCACCGCCGCATACCAGCCCGGCACTATCCACGCCGGCGATCTGATGCTCTATGGCAACAACTGCGTAGTCCTCTTCTACGAGACCTTCAACACCTCGTATTCCTATACCCGTATCGGCGCGATTGATGATCCTTCCGGCCTTGCCGTTGCTCTCGGTTCAGGCAATGTCTCTGTGCGTTTTGAGAAAGAACAAACGATAGCTTCCGAAGGCGTACAAAGAAACAACGTGCCAAGCACCAAGATCATCAAGAATGGTGCTCTTTTCATCCAACACCAAGGTGCAACGTACACTATACAAGGAGTAAATGCAAAATGACAGTTGACAAATCACAAATGAAAAAGTTCTTTACCTTTCTGCTCGCAGCACTTACGTTTGCTGCCTGCAATAAACCTGAAGCAAAAATGACAAACGATCAATCACATATGACGAAAAAACTAATTACCCGTATCGCGGAGATAGAGGTGAACGAGGGATATTTGGAGGAGTATCTCGCGGCGGCGCATAACGTGGGTACGAAATCTGTGAAAAGTGAAGAGGGCGTGATTTGTATCTTCCCGATGCAGGTCAAGGACTCGACGAACACAATCCGTATTTTGGAGATTTACCGCAATGAGGAGGCTTATCAGGCCCATCTGCAGACTCCGCATTTCCTCGAGTACAAACAAGGCACGCTGCACATGGTCAAGTCGCTGCAACTCGTAGCCACCGAACCGCTCGCACCGGAAACTATGCCGCTAATCTTCAAGAAATATTAACAACAAACGCGTAGCGTCAAACAACTTCAAACAATTTCAAACAATTTCAAACATATGAACATTCTCATTCTTCAGGCTTCACCGAGAGCCCATGGTAACACCGCTTGGATGGCGGAGGAGTACAAGAACGCAGCTGAGGCTGCAGGTCATAACGTGACGCTCGTCAACGTGGCGCACAAACATATAGCAGGCTGTCTGGCGTGCGAGTATTGCCATGGAAAGGGCAACGGCGCGTGTATCCAGAAAGACGACATGCAGGAGTTCTATCCGCTGATGGCTGAGGCGGAAGCGCTGGTTTTGGCTGCTCCGATCTATTATTTCACGCTCTGCGCGCAGATTCAGGCACCTATCCAGCGTATGTACTGCGTCAACGCTCCGGCTAAGGTGAAGAAGATGGCGTTGCTTTGTTCGTCTTATTCGCCGGGTGTCTATGATGGCGCGACGGCTGAGTTCCGCGACATTTGCCGCTACTGGCACGCCGAGAACATGGGCGCAGTAACCGCCAAAATCGACGAGCAGAAAACCGATGCCACGAAGCAAAAGATCGTTGAGTTGGTAGCGAAGTTATGAGAATAATTATGACCCTTGTTTTGGCTGTATTGCTGGTTGCATGCAGCCCAAAACAGAAGACAGAAACAAGAGATATGAATCAACTTTCGTTTACAACCGAGCAGGCAGCATATATGTCTGCTATCGCTTGCGATGAGGCTAAGGGCGACTTGGTGGCATTGGAGTCGGCTATTCATAACGGGTTAGAAGCCGAGTTGACGGTTAGCCAGATCAAAGAAGCACTCTCTCAACTCTATGCTTACACGGGTTTTCCGAGAAGTCTGAATTCGCTGGGCGTGTTGCAACGTGTTATCGGCGACCGTCAGGCGAAGGGCGTGAAAGTTATTATGGGCGAGGACGCAAGTCCGCTTGGCGATGACTACGATGCACTTAAAGAAGGAACGCGCGTGCAGACGCAACTGGTCGGCAAGGCTTTTGA
>JAGCFX010000088.1 GCA_017649925.1 Paludibacteraceae bacterium
TCGGCGTAATGCTCTAACTCACGGGGACTGCGTTGGTCGCTCTCGATAGCGATAAGCAGTGACGACGTGTTACCGAAATCATCAATGAGCACCGTCTGTAGCACGCCGGGCGGCATCTGCGTCTTTTGCACAAGCGGCAAGCCTGCGCGAATCTTGTTCCAAGCCACCTCTCCGTTCACACCATGCATGCGAAGCATTACGTAGATATATGCAATTCCGTCTTCGCTGGTGCTATACGTCAATGATTTATCAACGGCCTCGAAAGTATTGATATAGTTTTCCAGTGGAATCGTTACCTGTTGCTCCACCTCTTCAGCCGTTGCGCCGGGATAGACAGCAACTACCAACGCCTGGCGCAAAGTAAACTGAGGGAACTCATCTTTGTTCATCCGCGGCAACGACCAGATGCCGAAAGCCGTCAAGCCCAAGAATATCGCCATCACCAATCCGTGACGGCGCATTGCACCTTCTATGTGAGCACTCGTTTTCAATCGTTAATGCTTTTCACTTGGCAGTTTTGATATAATTTCTGATAGCCGTCCGTGATTAGCGTGTCGCCTTCCTGCAATCCGCTCCGCACACGCACACCGTCGGCCTGATAACCGTCAATGACAATATCTCTCCGCACGGCACTGCCCTGCTCTATGAGCCAAACAGTAGGACCTTCTGGCTTGAGTAATATACATCTGGCGGGAATGACGATGTCGCCTTTCGCTGCTTCGTTCTCATCGCGTAGCCGCACTTTGCCTACCATCCCGCTCATCAGCACATCGGCGCCACCGTTCACGCGCGCCAGCACATCGTAGGTATGCGTCACGGGATTGCCCGCCAGGCTCTTCTCCGTGATAACTATCGGAAAGACCGAATCCAGCGCGATACACTCCACCTCGCCTTTCGAGAAGCGACGGTTGATCTCTGCCTCCGGGATTGTAAACCGTACACTAAAGCCCGTCACGTCCAGCAACGTACAAATCGTTGTGGCAGGAATAATCGTCTGTCCTTTCTCTATCGTCAAACCGTTCACAATGCCGTCGCACGGCGCACTTAATGTACACTCGTTAACTTGCTGTTTGGCGGCGGAATATAATGACTTCGCCTGCGCCAACTGACTCTCAATCTCCACCATCTTCTGGTCCGACACCACACCTTTCTCATGCACTTTGCTTACGCGGTCGTAACCATCCTGTGCATGGTGAAGTGCTGCTTCTGCAGAACGTAACGCATTGACTGCCTGTGTGTTATCTATCTGTGCTATCGTCTGCCCCTGACGAACACGCTGACCGTTTTTCACGTGAATAGCCACGATCCTACCCGGCGTTTGAAAACTCAACGGTGTCTCACGACTCGGTTCTATCGTTCCCACATAGCGCGTGCTGGCACTACCCGACTGAGACGTAATCACAGTCGTCTTCACGCGCAGAGCCGGCTGCGTTTTTTGTTTCTGTTCTTGCGTCGAGCACCAAGTCAACGTGAACGCAAGGACACCTATTAATAAACACTTTTCCATTTTGCTGTCAAATAAACGGCTCGCGCTATAAGGTGCGCGAAGTAACCTATATATAATGCTTGCGGACCAACAAAACGGTATGTGGCTATATATCCTACCACAAAACCGACTGCTGCCCAAATCATCGAATTACGAATTGGAACTCCTGCTGTTGCACCTACATATACGCCATCCCACATGAAGGCAAGCGTACTGATGATTGGCATCGCTATCAGCCATCCCATATATCTGCCGGAAGCATAAATCACATCAGCATCACTCGTCAGCAACTCAATACAACCTTTGCCCCACATCGCATACAGCGCCGTAAAAATCAACCCTACACATAATGCCCAATTGAACAAACTCCGCACCACTCCTCTTAGTTCAGTGCTTTCGGCTTTTGACCCTTTCATTTCCCCGAATGCCTTCCCGACTAATGCTTCTCCGGCAAAAGCAAAGCCGTCAACGAAGAATGAGAAGAACATGAATAGTTTCATCAATATACTGCTCACCGCCAGTTCCGTGTCACCGTATTTGCTTGCCAAAGACGTAAAACCAACATATACCACCATAAAACAAAGCGAGCGGATAAACAAGTTGCCGTTCAGTTTGGTCATTTGTTGTATCTCAGGCCAACGCATAGCTGCCATGATCTCACGGAGACTGATATGCACAATGCCGTATTTAAACGTCACGATCAGTATCGCAAGCAGCAGACCGCTGTACTGTGCAACCAAAGTTCCCCATGCTACACCAACCACTCCAAGCGGCGTATAGACGGCGAGGTAATAACTGGCGGCCATGTTCATCACGTTGACCAGTATATCTACCGCCATTGGGCTTTTCGTGTCCTGCATGCCAATGAACCATCCCTTGAAAGCCATCAGCATCAGAGTCGCAGGTGCTGCCCAAATACGTACAAAGAAATAGTCTTTGGCTACCGCCGCCACTTCTGTCGAACAAGGCACTACTACCAACACTGCCGTTACGAACAACCATTGTATTGCCCATATTGCAGCAGCTGCTATCAGCGCCACCGTCACGCTCTGCGTAAGAATCTTACGGCACTCAGCCGACGCTCCTTTTCCGTAGGCTTGCGCCGTCAGTCCGCTTGTACCGATACGCAGGAAACCGAAGTTCCAATACAATAAATCAAAGAGCATTGTGCCAATGGCAATTCCTCCTATCGCCGCGGCATCGCTGATGTGCCCTATTATCGCGGTGTCCACCAATCCCACCAACGGAATGGTGATGTTCGCCAAGATACTCGGCACCGCCAGTCGTAATATCTCGCGGTTGATGCTCACAGGAACAGCAATATCATTAGTTGTCCTGTCAGTACACGCAGAAACATTGTCAGCGGGTAAACGGTGGAGTATGCCACTGCAGCACGGTCGTTAACCGAACTCTGCGATGTGGCGTATGCCAATGCCGGCGGGTCTGTCGTAGATCCAGCGATCAGTCCCATCAGCGTAAAATAATCCAACTTGAGCCCTTTACGTGCCACGATACCGACAATCAGTAGTGGCAGTAATGTGATTAGCACACCATAGCCTATCCATACATATCCGCCGCCCATCAGCGTCGGAATAAAACTCTTACCTGCGCCAAAGCCTACAGCGGCGAGAAATAGAGCAATACCTATCTCTCGTATCATCAGGTTCGCAGAAGTAGTCGTGTAGGTCACAATATGCCATTTAGCGCCAAACGCACCAATGATGATAGCCACAATCAACGAGCCACCCGCTATACCTAACTTAAACGGCTGCGAAAGTCCCGGCAAAGCGATTGGTAGCGAACCTAGGGCTACGCCGAGCACGATGCCAAAGAATAGCGACGCAAGGTTTGGTGCATCTAGTTTCTTGGTAGAGTTACCGAACACACTCGCCACCTTGTTGACCGCTTTCTGCTCGCCCACTACCGTCAAACGATCGCCTATTTGCAAACGCAATTCCGGCGTTGCCAACAGTTCGATACCGGCTCGACGAACGCGCGTAATGGTTATTTGGTATGCCTCACGCACCTTTAGATCGCAGATACGCTTGCCGTTCATTTTGGGCTTTGTTACGATAATATGGCGACTGATCAAGTGTATATCCTTCTCTTTTTCTTCCCATGCCACATTGGTCTTCTCTCCAAGCAGCAACATAGTCCGTTCGTTCTTCACGTCGCCCACGAAACGCACCTTGTCTCCCACATGTAGAATCGTATCAGCATCAGGCATTGACTCATTGCCTTCCGTATCTAACAAACGGCTCACCACCAGCGTCACATGCGTCAGCAACGCCAAGTCACGCACGCGGATACCATCTACCTGCGGGTTGGTCAACTTCATGTCATAATGTTCTATCTGCTGCTCTTCGCCTTTCTCCGCAGCCACTTTTTCCTCCTCTTTGTCCAATTTCATGCGGAAAATCCAACGTAGCAATAGCAACGAGAAAATGATTCCGACCACACCAAGCGGATAAGCCATTGCATAACCGCTGGCGATAGCAGGATTTGCCACTCCTGTCAAGTCCTGGAATGTTTGTTCTGCGGCACCTAAACCGGGTGTATTGGTCACAGCACCAAAGAGTACACCGGTTATTGTTGCAATATCCACATCACTGATAAGATGAATGACATATGCCGTTATGCAACCAAGCAACACAATACTTGCCGCTAAGATATTAAGGTGCAGACCGCCTTTGCCGAATGACGAGAAGAACGACGGACCAACCTGCAACCCTATCGAATAGACAAACAGGATAAGTCCCAGATCTTTCGCAAAGGACTCCACCAACGGATCGAGAGTCATACCGAAATGGCTGCAAGCGATGGCGCAGAACAGGATCCACGTCACACCTAAAGTGATGCCTTTGAACTTCAGTTTCGCGCCCA
>JAGCFX010000089.1 GCA_017649925.1 Paludibacteraceae bacterium
GAACCGGCACTTATGCTCCCTGAACGCGAGGTTCACCACCTCATTGGCCGCATTGAGCACACAAGGCACCGAACCGCCGCGGTTAGTGGCCCGGTACGCCAGCCCGAGGTTCGGGAAGCGGTCAGTATCAGGCTTGTCGAAGGTCAGCGAGCCTATAGCCGCCAGATCGGCTCTGGGGAAGTTCGACGCTATGCGTTCAGGATAGGTCAGCGCGAGCTGGATAGGCACGCGCATGTCGGGTGCGCCAAGTTGCGCCTTGATAGCGCCATCCACAAACTGCACGGCCGAGTGAACGATAGACTGCGGGTGAATGAGCACCTCAATCTTCTCCACCGGGACGCCGAACAGCCATTTGGCCTCGATGACCTCAAAGCCTTTGTTCATCATCGATGCGGAATCGATCGTAATCTTAGCCCCCATCGACCAGTTCGGGTGCTGCAGTGCCTGTTCGGGCGTAACGGAAGCCATCTGCTCGAGTGTGAAGTTGCGGAACGGTCCGCCACTGGCAGTGAGAAGGATCTTCTCAATCTCCGCCTGTTCGCCGATAAGCGACTGGAAGATAGCCGAGTGCTCGCTATCCACAGGAAGAATGGGCGTGTGGTGCTTGGTTGCCAGTTCGCAAATCAGTTCACCCGCCACGACAAGCGTCTCCTTGTTGGCGAGAGCGATAGTCTTACCGGCTTTGATAGCCTCAATCGTCGGCCGCAGACCGGCGTAGCCGACCATAGCGGCAACCACGATATCGATGGGCGCGAAAGTCACCATCTCGCAGATAGCGTCTTCACCGGCCCAGACCTTGCACGATTCGTCCTTCAGGGCGTCCTGAAGCGTCGGATACAGACTCTCGTCAGCTATGCAAACGATCTCCGGATGGAACTCCCGAGCCTGCTCAATGAGCAGATCGACCGAACGGTTGGCGCAGATAGCGTACACGCCGAATCGCTCGGGGTTATCGCGAACGATATCCAAGGTCTGCGTACCGATGCTGCCTGTACTGCCGAGTATTGCGAGTTGTTTCATAACTTGGGAGCAGCCAAGAGTGGCTGCTGCTAAAATGCGATGATCTCTTCCGGGTTGATCTCCTGTCCTTGTTTCCAAAGTTCGAAGACGAACGGCGTACCGTCCTTGACGATAGCGATGGTCTGTCCGGTGCGAACCGCCTCACCTACTCTGCACACCACGCGGCCGACACGGCGGTAGATCGACAGGTAGTTCTCATGCAGCACCATCACCGTATAGAGTTCATCGTCCTCGGAGTCGATATGCACGATCGTTCCGTCGAGCGTGGCGCAGACGTTCTCCTTATCCGGCGTGCGGATAGTGACGCCATGTATACCCTCGAGCGGCGCGTAAGGCGCGATGATCACTCCGTGTGCCGGCGCATACAGCGAGAAGATCGGCGATGCAGCCGGAGCATCGAACAGCAGAAGGTTATCTCTCTCACGCGCCTCATACTCCGCCATGAACGCTGCCGTAGCCTCGTTCTTTGCCTCAAGAAGCTGCTCCTGCATCACGAGTTGCATCGAGTCGAGGCTGACTACCGTATCGGACTTCACCTCACCGGCCACCACATCGCGGATGACGCTCACATACTGCGTCTGCAGATCGAGCGTATGCTGCAGCGAGTCAACGCGCATCGACTCTTCGATAATCTCCTGACGCAGGCTCGCCGAGTAACCCGGCAAAATATTCCTCACCGGCGTATAAACGATCAGCAGCGACAGGATACCTATCGTCAGCAGGAACAGGAGGAACACCACGGTAAACACGCCGAGACCCGACACATGGATGTGCCAGAACTCGCGCAACGTGTCGTCGTCAATCAATGTCAGACGCCGCTTGCGCCGGATGCGCCTAAACCAACTCTCGTCGTTATACATTATTTCAGAATCGTGCAGCCTTCGCAGGGTTTGAGTTGCTTGAAGAAGTCGTTGCCCTTATCGTCCACAAGGATGAATGCGGGGAAGTTCTCCACTTCGATCTTCCAGATGGCTTCCATGCCCAGTTCGGGATATTCCACGCACTCTATAGCCTTGATGTTCTCCTGTGCCAGGATGGCAGCCGGACCACCGATGGAGCCGAGGTAGAATCCTCCGTGCTTCTTGCATGCGTTGGTCACGTCAATCGAGCGGTTACCTTTGGCAAGCATGATCAGGCTGCCTCCGTAATCCTGGAACTCGTCAACATACGGATCCATACGTCCTGCCGTGGTCGGTCCCATCGAGCCGCAAGCCATGCCTGCCGGCGTCTTGGCCGGACCGGCGTAGTAGATCGGATGGTTCTTTAGATACTCCGGCATCGGTTCGCCTGCATCCAGACGGGCTTTGATCTTGGCGTGCGCTATGTCACGACCTACAATTATCGTGCCATTCAGGCTCAAACGGGTGCCGATCGGATATTTTGTCAGGATCTTGCATACGTCTGCCATGGGTTGGTTCAGATCGATGCGAACGGCGTCACCCTCGCCGGCATTGCGCAGTTCGGCGGGAATGAGCGATGCGGGATTGGAATCCATCTTCTCAATCCATATACCGTCTTTGTTGATCTTGCATTTGATGTTTCTGTCAGCCGAGCAGCTCACGCCCAGGCCAATCGGGCAACTTGCACCATGGCGCGGCAGACGAACAACACGCACATCGTGAGCCAGATACTTACCGCCGAACTGTGCACCCAGACCAATCTTGTACGCCTCTTGCAGCAGTCGTTTCTCCAGTTCTATGTCGCGGAACGCACGACCGGTCTCGTCGCCTGTGGTGGGCAGACTGTCGTAATAATGCGTCGAAGCCAGCTTAACCGTCAGCAGGTTCTTCTCGGCCGATGTGCCACCGATAACGATGGCAATATGGTACGGCGGACAAGCGGCCGTGCCGAGAGATTTCATCTTCTCCACCAGGAACGGGATAAGTGTGCCTTCGTTCTGGATGCGTGCTTTGGTCTCCTGATAGAGGTAGGACTTGTTCGCGCTGCCGCCACCCTTGGTTACGCACAGGAAGCGGTACTCCATTCCTTCCGCTGCCTCCAGATCGATCTGTGCCGGCAGGTTGCACTTAGTGTTCACCTCGTCGTACATCGTGAGCGGAGCGTTCTGGCTGTAACGCAGGTTGCACTCGGTATAGGTATTGAACACACCGCGCGAGAGGGCTTCCTCGTCGCAGAAACCTGTCCAAACCTGCTGGCCCTTCTCGCCATGGATGATAGCCGTGCCGGTATCCTGGCAGAGCGGCAACTGGCCTTTGGCGGCCACCTCGGCGTTGCGGAGGAACGTCAGAGCCACGTACTTGTCGTTGGCGCTGGCCTCGGGGTCACGCAGGATCTTGGCAACCTGTTCGTTGTGCGCGCGGCGGAGCATGAAGCTCACATCATGAAAAGCCTGTTGCGCCATCAGCGTCAGTGCCTCGGGTTGAACTTTCAGGATCGGATGACCCTCAAACTCGCTGACAGACACATAGTCTTTGGTCAGCAGATAATATTCCGTCTCGTCCTTACCGAGTTGGAACATCGGAGCGTACTTGAATTCCATAATTTGTATTTTTGTTCTTTTATAATCCTTGTTTTTGGGGCTCACGCGCGCCCTCTGGCGCATAATGAGCATACAAAGGTACAAAAAATATTGCACATTTGCAAACTTTTCAGCAGAAAAATGACAAAGAGATGCATTTTTTAGCTTTTTTGGCTTGCAGCATGAATAGCGTCAATACTCTCATGCAGGTATTGGTAGTATTCATGTATTATCGGTGTAAACACGACAACGACACGATAACGACACGATAACGACACGGAATCGACACGGAATCGGATAGTACTATTCTAGTAACGATTATATACTGTCATTTATCTTTCTCTATCCTGCTGCTTCACGGTTTCTGCAAAAGAAAACGCGCCGATACGTTCTTCCTCATCTCCCTCTTGTCTCGGCGGACTACACATGAAAAAACGTCGGCCAAATAAAGTCAAAATGAGCACATTTGGCATCAAAAACAAATAAAAATACCAAAAACGTTACCAAATCTCACTTTTTTCTTGCATATTTGGCAAAAAAGTTGTATCTTTGCAGCGGATTTGTGTTCAATGCAACAAACACAGAATAATGATTTGTGTTCAACGCAACAAACACAAGCACCGAATATGTGTTATCCAAGAACCATAAATAGCATTATTTCCTATAAGATACAAGAGCAATGAAAAATTTAATTGACAAGCATGTGAGTTTCTACAAGAGAACGCCGATGAACATCATCCGTCTATGTAGTAAAGAAATCAATTGGGACACTCCGTTGATAGCCATTCAAGGTCCCAAGGGCGTTGGTAAAAGTACAATGATGCGGCAATATATACGGCAACATTATGCTGTATCTGACAGGTCAGTTCTCTATTGTTCTTGTGATGGCGCGTACTTCGCATCGCATACCTTGTTGGATCTTGCTGAACAATTCTACAAACTTGGCGGTAAGCATCTGTTCTTGGACGAAATACACAAATACCCGAATTGGAGTAGAGAAATCAAGGAGATATATGATCTGTACGAGTCTGAAATGCGGATTGTAATAAGCGGTAGCTCGTTACTTAGTTTGCAACAAGGCGACGCTGACTTGAGCCGAAGGTGTGTCAAACATGATATTCAGGGACTTAGTTTCCGGGAATTCCTTTATTTCTTTAAGGGAATAGATCTGCCAAAGTACACGTTAGAGCAAATCTTTGACAATCCTTGGCCAATTGCAGAACAAGTTCATGAAAAATGCAGACCGCTGCAGTTCTTCCAGGAATACCTGCAATACGGCTACTATCCATATCACTTACAAATCAAGGACGCAGTGGACTATTACTCGACCATTGAGAGTACGGTTAGTTATATTATTGATGATGAGCTGCCGCGCATTTGTAAAGTGGATGTCAGCAATACGCGGAAGATAAAAGCACTCGTCAATATATTGGCAGTATCCGTGCCGTATGACGTGGATATCAAGCGCTTGTCTATCCAAAGTGCTTTGCAGAGAGCCACCATTCTCGAATACCTGAATGATTTGGACAAGGCAAAGATCCTGCAATTGCTGTACTCGGATTATTACAATGCGAAGAAGATGCAAAAGCCGGATAAGATATTGATGGATAACAGCAATATGTTATATGCCTTAGCTTCTCAACCGGTTAATATCGGCACAGTGAGGGAGACATTTGCGGTCAATCAGTTATCTCAAGGACATTTAGTGGAATATGGTAAATCGAAAGGCGATTTTCTTGTGGATGGCAAATATACATTGGAGGTAGGAGGTGCGGACAAAGACTATTCGCAAATAGCGGATATACCTAACTCCTATATTCTCGCGGACGACATGGAGTATCCATACGGGCATAAACTTCCTCTGTGGATGCTCGGATTCTTGTATTAGTTTTAGTATATTCTTATTCCCTCCCGCCATAGGCAGGCTGTAGATGCAATCTATTTAACCCAAAATCAAGGCAAGGATTGCTCCCTGCCTTGATTTTGGATTGGTTGGACAAATGTCGGTTATTTTACTTCTACTCCTTGCAGGGTGTAAGTCTTGTCGCCACGGAGGATGAGAACCTCACCGTTGCGGATGTGAAGGAGTGGTTATTCTAAAGCACCTGTTGTTGGATCAATTCGATTTACAGCAACAGCAGATGTGTCTATATGATGTTGCTTTGCAATATCAAGTATTGCCCTCCGGACAGAAACAATCAGCATATCATTCAGAGCAAATGCTTTTCGACAAGTGAACAGTGGATTTTCAAGGCACCACAGATCAATGACAACATTATCCTTTGCTGATGACATCGGCGTGCAAAAGACATAGAACACATCTTCCGCCATGTGTATCACGAAAGCAAATGCGGATATATTATGACGTGTATTCTCAATCATATAATCTCTGTCTATGGGAAATAAGAAATCCAACTATTACCAACCATCAGAGGCGGAAGAGCCTTGATTGGATTCCGTATCAGCATTCGTTTCGGTCGAACTTTCAGAAGAAATTTTATCTTTCTTCTTGCCCATCGCATCAAACATGGTAGTAAACGCATCTTTGATAGCCACACCTGCTTCTTTGAAGGCTTGTCCGACTTCCGAATTGCCGCCACTGCGTTCTTTCTTCTCCCGTTTTTGACGACGATTAGGGGACGCCGTTTGTGATTTATCGGAAGAGGCATCATCAACCGCCCAAGAATCATCGGATGTAGATTCAGAGGAATCAAATACTACCGCTTTTTTAGGAGGGGCAACAAATCTGCCGTCATCATACAGAACACCTTCAACTTGTGAAGAAGCGATCGTTTTCTGCGTGCCACCTTGCTTATATACCACCTCGTCTGCCCCGACGGACACCACCGTCACATCTTCAATGTTTCCATTGTCGAATGTGGCAATGATGTCTGCGAAAGCAAATAGTGGAGATATAGCACACAAGGCTATAAAAATCCGTTTCATTCGTCTTCAGGTACTAATTTGAACATATAACTTACATCATTGTCGTCAATGAGCGAGAGAATGTTCAGTTTCTTGGTTTGCGAATAATATCCTTTCTTCTCGCACTTGATTTCAATCTGCACATTTCCGGCATTGTTGTATGTCAGACCTTTGATGTTTATCGTTTCAGAGCCTTCGTACGGAGTGGTTTCCAGATACTTGTAGTTCTGGTTCTTCACTTCGGGAGTCTGCGAGATGACGCGCCAGGAGACATCTGCTCCCTGCGGACGGGAGTTGACATTCCAATGTACTGTCAAGTGCTCAAGAGCGGTATTTCCTTCGCCGGTTACTTTCTTGTTGGCTTCGTTTTTGGGGTTGTCAGCCCGATGCAGGAAGTAAGCCACGCGATCCCAGTCAATGTCCGCCAGAGCGTTGGCATAGGCTTTGTTGATGGCCTGTTGTGCGTACGAAATAGATTGTGCGCTACCATAAATGCTTGCGCGTCCTGCTACCTCTGTAGTCGGATAAACGATAGCACGGTTGTGGTCAAAGATTTTAACATCCATGATTACTGTTCCATTCCATCCAATACCGGAAAGCCAGTCGGTGTGGAACTCCTTAATCGTGATTTGCATCAAATAATCGGTAGCAACATCAGCGTCCATATTGAAGCCCATAGTACGCATATAACGGCGCATACTTTCCGGAACGAAAGAACCGATACCCGGATTAACATTTACCGTCGGTTTGCTTGTAGCAGCCGCATCATAAACTTGGATGAGACGTTTATCGGAGCGACCATCTTGGACATTAAGACGGATTCCGTACTCCAGATTTGCATACTTGTCTGCTTGCGGATTTTCCACAAGAGCGAGATTGATTGTTTGTACTTGCGGCTGAGCAGGAGCAACTACTTTACGCGAAGAAGAACAAGAGGTAGTGGTCATTGCCACTAAAGCCATAATGGCAAAAATAAATTTACTTTTCATGGTAGTTCGAATTATTTAGCGTCAGATTTCAATTTAATTAATTTGGCAGAAACGGTACATTTGAGTACTATTTCCTTACCACGTTGTTCAATGTTAGTCGAAATAACGGGTTCTATTATACCATCTGCACCCCGTACTTTAGATGCATTGATAACACGGTAAATAGCTAATTTACGAACGACATCTTCTGGAGCCGGATCTCTCAACGATACGCTTCCATAATCGTTTGTGAGGAAGCCGAAGCGTGCTATTCCTTCGTAATCTACAAGTTTCCATTTATAATCCTCATTATCCCAACGATAAACGAGTTTAAATTCCCCGTTTTCTTCTTTCACTGTAATCTGTTCTCCTTTCTTTTGCTCTGAGTAGAAAATAGTGGCATCAGCGGTTACTGTATTTACTATCGTGTAATCTGTTCCGTGCTTAAGATTTAACTCATCTAAACCTACAGAGTTGATAGTGTTAATCGCCTTAGGGACAATTCTTTGAGTCATCTTCTTCGGACCGAAGCAAGATGTCATCGTGAACATGCATACCATCGTCATGGATGCAATAATCAGCTTTTTGTTAAACATAAATAAATGCATTTAGATTGTTTTCTCTACTCACTTAACGGCTTTTCGAATACTCCGTCAGCTCGCTTGCAGATAAGAGATAGGCGCATAAAAAGAGCGTGGAGCTAAGTTGCTTTCAATCTGGGTTCTTAGGATTCTGGACTACCTGTATATACCAAATCTACATGAACAAAGCCCACGCTTATACGTGAGCATTTCGGCTTGTTCCTTGGTATATACGAATTCTTAAAGTGTCCAGTTTCAAGAACCCAAGTATTTGAGCTAAAACGCTATATTTTATGTATGTTGCCTTTTATTTATCCTGTTTCATAGGCTGTTGATTTAATAATTTGTAGTAATAGACGGTCGCTAATAGTAACCCTGCGGCGGAGGTTATTTTTGATAAGCCTTAACGGCTTTTATAATGGCGGCTTTTATTGTGTCCCAAGGAGTAGTGATAAACATGCGGGGCAGGGTTCGACTGTCTGAATTGATAACATCTGTAGTTTTCTTTACGGGTGTCAGACATAGCACAAACGAACGAGAGCGCCATTGGGTCAAGAGTGCGCAAGCGTTTGCAATCAGCCACAATGCGGTCCATACCATAATAATCGCGCGTAAGACGCCAGTCCTGCAACGTGCCGTACTCCAGCACACGCTGGATAAGACCGGCTGAGTGCTGCTCAACATCCATGTGCTCACGGTCAATATCCCAGAACAACACGGGAGATAATTGCGATATGTACGAAACGGATGACATTCTTGTTTTATGGCTCCAAAAACTTTCCGACTGCAAAGATACAAAATAATTTTCAATTATGCAAATCTGTAAGGCGATAAATTGGCAAAATACAAAAAATATTGCAAATAATTTGCAAATGTCAAAATTATTTTGTAACTTTGCATACGCTTTCGGCAAATAATGCTAACAGATGTCGCCAGCGGCATTAAGCGCATTATTGCCTCAGCTCTCCCCATTCGAGCAAAGCTCTTTGGGGACCCCAAACCAACCCATCGTGACCGGTCACGTCGGGTTTAAAGTTGTGCAACATGACAGCATTCAACAACGACAAGTACATAAGCATCCAGTCGGAGCATATACGCGAACGGATTGCTCAGTTCGGCAACAAGTTGTACCTCGAACTGGGCGGCAAGCTGTTCGACGACATGCACGCGAGCCGTGTGCTGCCCGGGTTCATGCCTGACAGCAAACTCAGGATGTTCACGCAGCTCAGTGACCTGCTGGAGATCATCATCGTTCTGTCGGCGCAGGACATCGAGCGAAACAAAGTTCGTCAGGACCTGGGTATTACCTACGACGAGGATGTGCTGCGTCTTCGCGAAGCGTTCATCGAGCGCGGATTTATGGTTTCCGGCGTAGTAATCACCCATTATACCGGTCAGCGTTCGGCAGACGACTACCGTCTGCGGTTGGAACGTCAGGGCATACGCGTGTATTACCACTATACGATAGACGGCTATCCGCATAACGTGGAGCTCATAGCTTCGGCAGACGGTTTCGGCAAGAACGACTACGTAGAGACGACTCGTCCGCTGGTAGTTGTGACAGCTCCGGGTCCGGGCAGCGGCAAGATGGCTGTGTGCCTGAGTCAGTTATACAACGAGCATGCGCGCGGCAACGAAGCCGGATATGCCAAGTTCGAGACTTTCCCCGTGTGGAACCTGCCGCTCAAGCACCCGCTGAACGTAGCCTACGAGGCTGCCACAGCGGATATACAGGACGTGAACATGATCGACCCGTTCCACCTCGACGCCTACGGCAAGACGGCCGTGAACTACAACCGCGACATTGAGATCTTCCCCGTGCTGGACGCGCTGTTTACATCAATATACGGCGAGAGCAAGTACAAGTCGCCGACGGATATGGGCGTGAACATGGTGGGCTTCTGCATCGAGGATGACGAGGCCGTGCGCGAGGCAAGCAAGCAGGAGATAATACGCCGGTACTTCCAAGCCTTGTGCCGCATGGCCAACGGTGCGGTGAACGACAATGAGGTGCAGAAGATCGCCCTGCTGCAAAAACAGGTAGGCATCAACACCGGCTACCGCAATGCCGTACTGGCCGCACGCGAGCGTCACGCACTGGCCGGATACAAGCCTTACGCCCATTGCGCAGCTATCGAGCTTCAAGACGGACGAATCATCACCTCCGAGGCCGGACCTCTGCTCGGTTCGTCGGCTGCGCTGCTGCTGAACGTGATGAAGGAGCTGGCGGGAATAGACCATGAGGTCAAGCTAATCCCACAGGAGATGATTGCGCCGATACAGAACACGAAGATCCGTTATCTTCACGGCAAGAATCCACGTCTGCACACCGACGAGGTGCTGGTAGCACTGTCGGTACTGTCGCAGACCGACGAGAACTGCCGCAAGGCGCTGGATACGCTGCCAATGCTGAAAGGCTGTCAGGCACACTCGACGGTGATGCTCAAGGAGGTGGATTCGCGCACGTTCCAGAAGTTGGGCGTGGACATCACCTGTGACCCGGCAAAGAAGTAACAGACCGCTTCGCTGAAAGAATAAAGACCGCAGCTGACGCTGCTAAAAGAGAAAAGACTATTTCAAGAAATATATAATACTATACAAATGGAAAGAAACAATATTGTTGTTCGGTTTTGCGGAGACTCGGGCGACGGCATGCAGCTGACGGGCGGATTGTTCTCGTCATTGTCTGCCATCCTGGGTAACGAGATCAGTACCCTGCCCGATTTTCCCGCCGAGATTCGTGCACCTCAAGGCACACTGGGCGGCGTGAGCGGTTTCC
>JAGCFX010000090.1 GCA_017649925.1 Paludibacteraceae bacterium
CGTCCTTGACGACGGCAGGTGCACCGTGACGATTACGGGCCTCGGCGACAACAACGGCCTTTCCGTTGAGCGCACCTTCTGTGGCGGCATTGATCATAACTGCGCAGCAGATGGCTGCGAGGAAAAGAGTAAAGAACTTTTTCATTTTTTTTAGTTTTTAGATTACTAGATGTCTAGAATACTAGAATGCTAGAGTTTTAGATAAAATATACCAACAAGCGGCTGAGACACGAAGTCCCAGCCGCCAGTTTTGGTGGTTATGAATTGCTCGCTATGCGCGCACTTGTGTGTGTGTGTGTGTGTAGCGCATAACGTTTTCCTATTAGATTCCTAGCGATGCTTTGATAGCCGGAACGCGGGCTTCAGCCTCAGCGGTGCAGCGCTCGTAGTCGGCGCCGGTGAACGGCTTGCCGGATTTAACCGGAATCTCGAAGTAGAACTTAATCTTCGGCTCGGTACCAGAAGGACGAACGCTAACCTTCAGACCACCTTCGGTGAAATACTGGAGCACATTGGAAGTAGCATGCAGAGGCATGTCGAAATCCGACTCAACCCACTTGCCGTCCTTGAGTTCCTGTTGCTTGAGGAGCTTGAAGTCTTTGATGCGGATGACTTTCTCACCTGCAATCTCCTTCGGAGCATTAGCGCGGTAGTTAACCATCATCTGTGCAATTTCCTCTGCACCCGTCTTACCCGGGCGAACAACGTTGATAGTCGTCTCTTTCTGGAAACCATAGTCCTCATAGATCTTCAGCAAGTAGTCATACAGCGTCATGCCGTTGTCTTTTGCATACGCAGCGATCTCGCAGATGAGGCAGATAGCTGATGGCGAGCATTTATCACGAACAGCATCGTACGGCAAGAAGCCGAAACTCTCCTCACCACCACCGATATATTTGCGTTTGCCTTCCCACATACGGATACGGTTAGCAATCCACTTGAAGCCGGTGTATTCATCGGTAAGCGTTACGCCAAGGTTATCAGCAATCTTACGGATGAGTTCGGAGGTAACGATGGTCTTTACTACATACATATCGTCGCGGAGTTTGCCGAGACGTTTCATGTTATTGATGATGTAGTAATGATACATGATGTTGGTCTGGTTACCATTGATGATTACCCACTCGCCCTTGTCGTTGCGGCAGACGATAGCGATACGGTCAGCATCCGGGTCGGAAGCGATAACAAGGTCTGCACCTAATTTCGTACCGAGTTTCATACCAAGGGTCATAGCCTCAGCGTTCTCCGGGTTCGGGCTTACAACGGTCGGGAAGTTGCCGTCAATAACCATCTGCTCGGGCACTACGTGGATATTCTGGAATCCCCATGAGCGGAGACACATCGGCACGATCTGACGACCTGCACCGTGCATCGGCGTATAAACGATATTGAGGTCTTTCTGACGAAGAATAGAGTCCTGGTCAATCATGACGGACTTGACAGCCATCATGTAATCATAATCCATCTCGCCGCCGATGATCTCGATCAGGTCTTTGTTTGCCTCCCATTTCACGTCAGCGAGGGTTACCTTGTTCACTTCCTCAATGATACCCTGGTCATGCGGTTGGAGCACTTGAGAGCCATCCTCCCAATATGCTTTGTAACCGTTGTACTCCTTCGGGTTGTGGCTTGCAGTCACGTTCACACCACCCTGGCATTTGAGATGACGGATAGCGAAGGAGCACTCCGGTGTCGGGCGCAGGGACTCGAAGAGGTACACCTGAATGCCGTTAGCAGAGAAGATATTCGCTACCGTCTCCGCAAACATACGTCCGTTATTACGGCAGTCGTGACCTACAACAACAGCCACGCGTCCATTCTGTACATTCTGAAAACCACCTTGTTTCTGCACCTTGAGCAGATAGTTGGCATAACCCTGGGTAGCCATAGCTACGATGTACTTGTTCATACGGTTCGTACCCGGTCCCATGATACCGCGGAGACCACCGGTACCGAATTCGAGAGTACGATAGAAAGCATCGATGAGTTCAGTCTTGTCCTCTGCTTCCATCATCGCTTTTACTTGTGCGCGGGTTTCCGCATCAAACGGTTCCTTGGTCCATACCTCAGCAACCTCCATTACTTTTTTCAATTCTTCATTCATGGTGATTAAAATTTTTAGTTTATAATTGTTTGAATTTGTTCAACATCGTTTGGTATTGTTAGTTTTTCACTTTATAGACGGCATCGAGATTGCGGACGAAGCCATCGAAATCGAGTCCGTAGCCAATAACGAACTCTTCGGAAATCTCATGCCCCACATAGTCGGGTCGTGCATCCTCGAACTCCAGTTTGGATGGTTTGAAAAGCATCGATGCGACGCGTACCGAAGTGGCTCCGAGTCCGCGCATATGGGCTTTGAGCTGATGAATGGTAAGCCCCGAATCAACGATGTCTTCCACAATGATCACATCGCGGTTATCGACCACTTGCTGCAAAGGAACGATAAACTGGAGTTGTCCGGTAGAGGACATACCGAAATACGAGCTGACGCGGATGAACGTCACTTCGCAACGTACGTCTTTGAGCGCGCGCATAAGGTCTGCTGCAAAGACAAAAGCGCCATTAAGCACTACCACAAAAAGCGGTTCTTTGTCCTTGTATTCCACGCTGATCTTGTCCGCCACCTGTTGCACATCTTTGGCAATCTGTTCCGGTGTCAGCCATTCTTCAAAATGATAACCTTGTTCGTCAATCGTTCTCATATTGTTGAAATAAGAAATCATTATACGGATAACGCTGCACATGTATCGCTTTGATACGATCATACATCAAAGCACGCAAGGCGTCTATATTCTCTTTGTTTTTAGCGGAGATGAAGATGCAGTCCTCGCCAAGCCGCGCCATCCATGTCTTCTCGAGGTCCTCGAGCGAGAGGTTCTCGCGCAGAATAGGCGTCAGGTCATCTTCTTCCTTGGGGATATAAGCAAATGCGTCCACTTTGTTGAAAACAACAATCGTGGGTTTGTCCTCTTTGCAGATGTCGGCAATGGTCTGCTCGACCACTTCGTATTGCTCTTCAAAGTTAGGATGCGAGATATCCACCACATGCACCAACAGATCCGCTTCGCGCACTTCATCAAGTGTCGATTTGAAGGACTCAACGAGATGGTGAGGCAGTTTGCGGATGAAACCAACGGTGTCGGAAAGCAAGAACGGCAGGTTCTCTATCGTCACTTTGCGGACCGTGGTATCAAGAGTAGCAAACAGTTTGTTCTCCGCGAAGACATCGGACTTGGAGAGCAGGTTCATAAGTGTTGACTTGCCCACGTTGGTATATCCGACGAGTGCCACGCGCACCATCTTTCCGCGGTGTTGACGCTGCGTAGCCATCTGTTTGTCGATGGTCTTGAGTTGTTCACGCAGCAAGGCTATGCGTTGTCCAATGACGCGTTTATCGGCCTCAATCTGAGTCTCACCCATACCACGGTTCGTACCCCCACCGCCGCGCTGACGATCCAAGTGACTCCACATTCGCGTCAGACGAGGCAACATATACTGCAGATGCGCCATCTCCACTTGCGTCTTCGCATAACTTGTTTGCGCGCGTTGCAGGAAAATCTCGAGAATAAGTATCGTTCGGTCGATGACGCGGATGTTGGCCGGATGTTTCTCGCGATGGTTGATTGCTTTCTCCAAGTTACGTATCTGCCGCGGGCTCAACTCGTCATCAAAAACCACCACATCAATCTCGTGGTCAATAGTATATTGGCGGATTTCCTCCAGTTTTCCTTCGCCGACGTATGTTGCCGTGTTCGGTTGATCAAGACGTTGGGTAAATCGTTTAACGGGCACAATACCGTGAGTGTCAGCCAGAAAAGCCAACTCATCAAGATATTCCTTCGTGCGTTCTTCAGGTTGATTAGGCGTAATAAGCCCCACCAAAACCGCATGTTCTATGTACGGTTTGATTTCTATCATCACTTTTGCGCTGCAAAAGTACTAAAAAAAAATGATATACGCAAATAAATTTAAAAAAAATTTATCCTACAGCACCTTCCAAGGAAACTTGAAGGAGTTTTTGCGCCTCTACAGCAAACTCCATCGGCAGTTTCTCCATCACCTCTTTGGCATATCCGCTGACGATGAGTCCAACGGCATCTTCGATGCCTATCCCTCGCTGACGGCAGTAGAAAAGTTGGTCTTCGTTGATCTTGGAAGTCGTAGCTTCGTGCTCAACGGTCGCTGTAGGATTGCTGATGATCATGTCCGGGAAAGTATGCGCACCGCATTGGTTGCCTAGCAGAAGCGAGTCGCACTGGCTGTAGTTACGGGCATTCTCGGCGTGAGCACCCATCTTCACGAGCCCGCGGTAAGCGTTCTGGCTATGCCCGGCTGAGATTCCTTTGGAGATTATGCGCGAGCGCGTGTTACGGCCAATATGAATCATTTTTGTGCCGGTATCTGCCTGCTGATAGTTATTGGTCACAGCCACAGAATAAAACTCTGCCGTAGAGTTGTCGCCGCGCAGAATACAACTCGGGTATTTCCATGTGATGGCACTTCCCGTCTCCACCTGCGTCCAACTGAGCCGCGCATTCTCATGCGTGATGCCGCGTTTGGTAACGAAGTTATAGATACCACCCTTGCCGTTTTTATCACCCGGATACCAGTTCTGCACCGTTGAATACTTGACCTCGGCATCTTTGCGAACCACAATCTCTACGATAGCCGCATGCAGTTGGTTCTCATCACGCATCGGTGCTGTACATCCCTCCAAATAAGACAGATAGGCACCTTCGTCGGCAATCAGTAACGTTCGTTCAAACTGACCTGTCTTGCCGGCATTGATGCGGAAATAGGTGCTCAGTTCCATCGGACAACGCACACCCTTCGGCACATAAACAAAACTGCCGTCACTAAATACCGCTGAGTTCAGCGCAGCATAGAAATTATCGGTTGGCGGAACAACTGAACCGAGATACTCCTTGACCAAATCCGGATGTTCGCGCACCGCTTCGCTGATGGAACAAAAGATAATGCCTTTCTCTGCCAGCGTCTCGCGGAAAGTGGTCTTCACGCTCACGGAGTCCATCACCGCATCCACGGCCATATTACCCGCCAATGCCGTACGTTCTTCCAACGGAATACCCAACTTGTCGAACGTCTTCATGATCTCAGGGTCAATCTCTGCTTCCGACTTCATACTTTCAACTTTCGCCTTTGGCGCAGCATAGTACGAAATGGATTGAAAATCTATCTCCGGAATAGTAAGATGTGCCCACGTCGGAGGAGTCATCGTCTGCCATTTACGGAAAGCCTTGAGTCGGAACTCCAGCAACCACTCCGGTTCACCTTTCTTCGCAGAAATCAACCGAACGATATCTTCGTTCAGCCCCGCGGGCACAATATCCGTCTCCACGTCTGTCGTGAAGCCGTACTTGTACTCTTGTTCCGTTATGTCCTTGATGACGTTGTCCATAAAAATAAGCCGCCCTTTGTTCGGGCGGCTTGGAGGCCGGTAGCGGAGTCAAACCGCTCTAAACGGTTTTGCAGACCGCTGACTAAGTCGCTCATCCAACCGGCCGTTTTTCAAAAGCGGGTGCAAAGGTACAACAATTTTTTGACATGTGCAAATTTTTATGCAAAAAAATCAATTGTCTTTGCACAATTTGAAATTTCGTGGAGCATAGGGGACTCGAACCCCTTACCTTAACATTGCGAACGTTACGCTCTACCAGATGAGCTAATGCCCCGTGGAGCTAACGGGAGTCGAACCCGTGTCCAAACAAGGAATACTTATGCTTTCTACACGCTTATCTCGGCCTTGATTTTCGTCCGGCAGCAAGACCCGAGCCACCAACTACCGGCTTATCTGCTAAGTTCTCGGTATCGCATCGCAGCCTACGACACCTATTCTGTGAATTCCTGCGCCACTATATCCTTTCAGCCCACAGACCCGGCTTGGAGTGACGTCCCGTTCAAGCGCCTTGCGCTCGAATAAGCCTATCTACTATACTTCGATTAGGCAGCGAGAGCATAAGAAGTTTCGCCAGTTATATTTTGAAGCGAGATTAACGAGCGTTGCCTCATTGCTCGGCGTGCTTACACAACCATTCTACCTGCTGTCAAAACCAGATAGCCCCGTCGTTTCAGCGAAAAAGTGTGCAAAATTACACTTTTTTTTGCATATATCAAAATATTTTTGTACTTTTGCACGATTTTTTGACGAAAAAGAAGTAAATGTCGGTCGAAATACGCGAAATACATACCAAAAAAGAGTTGCGGGCATTCATCCAGTTTGCCAACGATTTGTATGCCGGTAGCCCGTATTACTGCCCACCGCTGTTCTTTGACGAGATGAACTGTTTCGATGCGGAGCATAACCCCGCATTGGAGGTAAGCGATTACCAGTTATGGATGGCTTATCGCGACAACAAGCCCGTCGGTCGTATTGCCGGTATCATCAATCATAAAGCAAACGAGAAATGGGGCAGTAAACACGTTCGCTTCGGTTGGTTTGACTTCATTGATGACCTCGAAGTGAGCAAAGCGCTATTGGACACCGTTGCTGCGTGGGGCAAAGCGCGCGGAATGGATGCGCTGAACGGGCCGGTCGGTTTCACGGATTTTGACCACGAAGGTCTGCTTTTGGAGGGTTACGAATATCCGGCAGTGATGGCTTCGCTATACAACTATCCGTATTATGTGAAGCATGTTGATGCTTACGGTCTGACGAAAGAAGCAGACTGGATAGAGATGCAGGTATATCCTCCAAAAGACGGCTGTCCGGAGCGTCTGTGCCGCATTGCCGATATCGTCAAACAGCGTTCCAACGTGCGTGTGGACAAAATAAAAAACTCCCGCGAACTGGTGCGCAAGTACGGCATTGAATATATGGATGTGATTGACGAGGCATACCAGAAGTTATATAACTTCCAACCCATGACCGTCAAGCAAAAGAACTACTACAAGAAGATGTATTTCCCGTTGCTGAACTTCGATTTCGTGACCATTGTGGTCAACGAGAACGAAGAGATTGTGGGGGTCGGACTCGGGATGCCGGATATATCGAATGCGTTACGCAAATGTGGAGGAAAACTCTTCCCGTTCGGTTGGTATCACATCCTCAAAGCGCTGAAAGCGAAGAAGATGGACGTGTTCAGTTTCTTGTTGGTGGCCGTTAGACCGGATTACCAGGACAAGGGCATCATGGCGCTTCTCTTCCAAGACCAGATACCTATCATCAACAAGTACGGTATTAAGATTTTGGAGACGACGAATATCTTGGAGACGAACTCGAAGAACATCGCCAACTTCACGCAGTTTGACCATAAGTTCCATAAGCGCCACAGGGCGTATATCAAGGAAATCTAATGGCAAATGTGAAGACATATAGCAGCGCTATAACCGTGCTCGCGAAATACGTCAAAGAGCATAACATGCGCCCTTCATTAGTGCGGAACCTCGTGCTTGAGCAAGTATGCTGCATGCCACAACCGTTTACCGCGGACCTACTGATCAAGGCTTGCAAGATTGAACGCATCTCCGTGGGGACAGTGTACAACGCGCTTAACCTCTTCATCGATGCGCAACTGCTCAGGGCGACCACCAGACAGCGGGGAAAAGCGGCAACGGAATATGAGCTCGCTATTGGCGGAACCATGAAAATGGAAGTTATCTGTACCAGATGCGGTCGTATAACCGAATTTCACGACAAAGCGGTCGCACGATTGTTACAGGATCGCAAATATTCGAACTTCAATGTGGCACAAGTGTCGATCCGCGTGTACGGAGAATGCAAAGTATGCCGAAGAAGGGTGGCTAGAGGACTGGATGATTAAATAAATACGTATGAGTATGAACGCAATATATTGGATTTTATTTATCGGTATCGCGCTAGCGAGTTGGATTGTATCCGCTTCATTGAAGCGCAAGTTCAAACGTTATTCCGATGAGCCGTTAGTCTTGACGGGTTGTGAAGTGGCACAACAGATGCTGCAGGATCACGGTATTTATGACGTACAAGTAACTTGTGTTGCCGGAGAACTGACGGACCATTACAACCCGGCCACAAAGACAGTTAACTTGTCGGAAGAGGTATATTATGGTGCTAACGTGGCAGCAGCAGCGGTAGCGGCACACGAGTGCGGTCATGCCGTACAACATCAGGAGGCTTACGCTCCGCTGAAGATGCGCTCGGCATTGGTGCCCGTTGTTTCTTTCAGCAGCAAATGGGTAACATGGATCATCCTTGCCGGCTTATTCCTTATCGGATCCGGTGCAGGGAGAATGTTGCTGCTCTTCGGAATATGCCTGTACGCCCTGATCACTATCTTCTCGTTTGTGACACTGCCGGTGGAGGTCAATGCCAGCCAGCGCGCTGTGAACTGGTTGCGAGAGACAGGCATTACGGACAATCACACTTCAGAGATGGCGAGCGATGCACTTCACAGCGCCGCATATACATACGTTGTTGCAGCACTCTCCGCACTCGCAACATTGATATATTATATATTGGTGTTCCTGGGAAGTAGAAAATGAGCGAAGGCCCCGTAGCTCAATTGAATAGAGTGTCAGATTCCGGTTCTGAAGGTTCTGGGTTTGAGCCCCAGCGGGGTCAC
>JAGCFX010000091.1 GCA_017649925.1 Paludibacteraceae bacterium
GATGATGATGAGCACGAGCACAATCATCATAATCATGACCACGAAGGACATGACCATTTGGCGGAATTTGGCATCGACACCTATATATATTACGCGCGCAAGCCTTTTAACCTCGGACTCTTCGATGAGTTCGTGGCGTCACACTGGCCGAAGAACGTGTTACGGTGCAAGGGAATGTGCTATTTTGCAGAGGAATACGACATGTGTTATCTCTTTGAGCAGGCCGGCAGACAGTTCAATCTCCGCAAAGCGGGAGAGTGGTTTGCTACGATGCCCAAAGAGGAACTGATGCAACTGATGGCAGACGATGCGCAACTGCGTGCCGATTGGGATAATCAATACGGCGACCGAATGCAGAAACTCGTCTTCATCGGTCAACACCTCGACAAACCAGCCCTCCAAAAAGCACTGGACAACTGTTTGCAATAAGTTAGGCGAAAGTCTTACCAGTCCAGATCGTACGAGATGCCGATGGCGTGCTGGTAGAGTTTCTCCTCCTCCAGTTCGATGTAACCTTTGGACTTGGTGATGTTGATGTCGCGGTTGTAGCCGTACGTTAGACGGTAATAGAAATCCAAACTGCTAAGTCGCGAGACGCGCCACTTGACGCCCACTTGCGTACGCACATTGCAGATATATTGATGGCCCCTATTTGTGGGGTCATTGTTTTTGTATTTCTGCTGGTATTCGGGGGCATTAAGAGTATTGATAACTTCCACCCACGCATAAGGTTTGACGGGTTGCCCGGGAAGCAACACTTCGCCGCCGAGACGGCTGCGTAACTGCCAGTTATATTTGTTTTTCTCCAAGGGGTTGACACTATCTGTCCTCATCTCAAGTAGCGCTCTTTCTCGCAGCGAGAGTTTGAGATAAGTAAACTTATAACTGCCAGTAACACTGAAGAATACGCGGTGTCTTAGCCACTGATTATAATCCTTTCTCTTCTCGTCGGACCATTCTTTGTTTGGTCCGTGAATCTTCAGTATGTAGCCAACGTCTACCTTAAAGAACTCAATTGGTGCATACGCTACATGCAAAGTAGTGTAGGAATGATTAAATGAAGCGCCCGTCTCCGTGTGATAGAGATCAAAACGCATGTCTTCGTTAAAACCCAGCCGTACACCGCAATCCCATTTCTTGGTGAAGTTAGCGCCAAAGCGTAACTGTGCGCTATGCTCCACATCACTTCCCACGGAATGATATTCCCAGGCCGAAGCGGATAGGGATAGCAGAAGACAGAGTATAGAAAGGCCTATTTTGTGACGCAGTTTCATTTAAACTTCGTGACTTGGTCGATGCTGTTATGCACTTTTCCCTTCTCGAGCGGATAAGTGATGTTGATATATGCTACGTCGCGCAAGAAGTCGATATGTCCAATCTCAATATCCAATACTTTCAGTCCCGTGCGTTCTTCGATATCTGCAATCAGTTCTGCGCGGCGTTCAGGTTTGATATTCTCTATTTTCTCATAAAGGATAATCTTCGTTGAGATGCGTTTGCGACCGTTCCATAGTTCAAATCCCCATGCCAAAGCTAATAGCAGTAAGTTTGCAAAAAGCAACAGATACCATGCCAGACCGTCGGCTTTGAGACTCAGCGAGTTAATGACCGAAACGGCGATGATGAGGAACATATAGTTCATCTCGCGGATGGGTACGGTTTCTGTGCGGTAACGAATCATACCGAAGATGGCGAACAGACCGAGCACAAAGCCCGTTTGTATATCCAGTATCTGCATCAGCCATAGTAGCAGGAACATGCCGCAGGAAAAGAGCATAAACTGCACATAGTAATCGCGACGACGACTATAGCGATAGTAGATGCAATAGATGAGTATCCACGATACCAGTAGGTTGAAAAGGAACATCAACGGCATCGTGATGAGGTTGTCACTTACATGCAAAAAATCTGCGATGGAATTCATAAGATACGAGATACTATCTTCTGCTCCGTAACGCGCAGCAATAGACGGATCCTCTTCGAGAAACTCCAGAGTCGGGTTGTTTAAATCAACTTGTGTCATACTATTTAGCAATTTAACATTTTCTCTATTCTACGTATTTTGTCTTTGAAACGATTTCGTTTCAAGTTTGGCGTGGTGAGTGCCGTGCCGATGCAGTATTTGCTTATTTTGAGCGGGTGAACGCGTTGATCAAGCATAATCTTTGTCATCTTGGACGGTACATTTCCGTTGCGTTTGAGTTCAATGATAACGAGGTCTTTGAATGTTTTCTGTTCCCCCGTCAGCACATTGTCCCAAACGAGATTCATATCTATTGTCAGGCGTTCCGTTTTGGCTTTGTTGACCAGTGTGATACGTTGAAAACGCGTACTGAGATGCGGTGTGATGTCGCTCCATAAGTATTGGCTTTTAGCCGCAATAAAGTCTTCCACACTCCAGTCTTCGCGTTTTGTATGACCTATTGTCTCGCCACTGATGTCAAAACCCGGCACGGCGATTCGTTTCTTTTTTGTACGCCCCTTGTTATTCTTCCGCTTCACTTCGAGGAACGTCAGTTCGCTCTCCACGTACTGTCTCACGCGTATTTTCTGTCGCACGAGTTGCCGGTCGTGATGCCGCATATACATATCCAGCGTCTCCGTGTCATAATACATCGTGTCATAGGTTGCTATGCGTTTGCCGTCAATCTCCTGTGCATAGTAATCATCTTGCGCCGCTTTCAGTATCGCCGGAAGTAATGCCAATGGCACCGCATACTTCGTATCAATGCGGTTCATCAGCTTCACGCCTTCCATCTCATTCAGAGAAATAGGCGTGAATTTACTTATCGCTGAAGATATACTCAAAGACCTTCACGGAATAAAGCTTGCCATTAGGCAAGTAGTTGTACTGTTTGGCTTTTGTGCCGTTATCGTTCCACTCGAACTTACGGATACGGACGGGTTTGTTGCGGTCGTTGTATTCCACTTCCTCGACCACCTTACCTGTCTTATCATCGTAGGTGGAGGTAATGCGTTTGCGTTGACCGTAGGTTGCGTACTCGATTTCTTCGACGCAGCGTCCCTGGCTGTCATAAACTTTCACGTGGTCAAGCCAACGGGCTTTGGTCTTTGAGTCCGTGTTCCATTCTTTAACGGTCAAATTCTTCCGTTTCTCGCGTTTTGCGAGTTGTTCGGGTGTTAACAAACTATTTGCCAACCCGCTGATACTCAGCGCTAACAGCGCTACTAAAAATATACTCTTTTTCATAAATTACAAATTCAAATCACTAATTACCATCCTCCGAAACCTCCTCCGGATGATGTATAGTCACTCAGCGTCACCGATGAACCGCCGGTGTATGAAGCCGGATAGAAAGCCATGCTGTTAAATATAGCCGTTCCGGATGCTGTCACGCTCATGTATAGCGCAGGTTTGGTCGCGCCGGAAACGACGAGTGTTGAGGACGATGAACCGCCGCCGGGTCCGCCACCACCTGGACCGCCACCGCTACTGCTGTTGTTACTGCTGCTTGGCGTCTTGAATGCAAACACATCGTTTCCCACGACGAGCGCATACCATGTGTTTGCACTATACGATGCGCTATAACAACTCTGCGTCAGTTGCGAGCCGCTTTCCAATCCACCTATCGTCACCAATGTGCCGCCCGTCACATATAACTTCTTCTGTTGTTCGCTGTTGGCATCAATGGCCACTTCGGGACTACGCGCACCGATGGCATAGATTAAACCGCCTTTGATATAGAAATTGCCGTTCGCGTCCAGACCGTCATTACCCGTCGAATACGCGCACACACAACCTCCGTTGATGGTAAAGTCACCGCCGGAATTGATGGCATCATCGTTTGCTTGCGAATATACAATACCGCCGTTGATGGTGATGGTGCCTTTGGCTTCGATGCCTTCCGGACTGGATGAAGAGGAGTTATCTCCCCAACCGCCCCAGCCGCCACCGCTACTGGAGGAAGCGCCGCTGCAAACAACTTGTATATCACCGCCGTTGATGATTAGGTTGCCTTTGGTCTTGATGCATTTATATTCACTATTCACGCGGATGGTGCCGCCGTTGATGATGATGGTGTCGAAAGCCGTGATGCCTTTGTCTCCGGCTTTGCTCACGGTGATGGTGCCCGCGTTGATTTTAATGACCGACGTGTCGCATTGGATACCTTCCTCTCCGGCTGAGATAGTAAAAGTCCCGCCGTCGAAATAGATGCCGTCGTTGGCATGCATTCCGTCAGAAGCAGCCATGAGTGTCAGCGAACCGGTACTCTGTGCAAACTGAATATAGTCGTCCGAGGCCATGGCATGCTTGTAGTTTCCCTTTACCGTCAGACTTCCGCCGCCCGAGAAGATCATCTGTCCTTCGCTGAAGAAAGCCGCCTTGCGGTCTTCGGTACTCGTGGCATATGAACTGCCATCCGTCAAACTATTCGTTCCGCTCAACACCACATAACAACTCTTCTTGCATTGGTTATTGATTGCCGGACCATCGGAGCAGGTTAGTGTCAGGTCGCTCAGGATTAACTGATGTCGATTTGTGCCGTAGATGGTCAACTGACCTTGCCCGTTTCCGCTCAGCAGATACGTGATGTCCTTCACGGTGGAAGTGACGGTCACATAGCCGTTCTCGCTCGCCACACTCACGCCTTCGTGCGTACCTTCTATCGCCGCACTCGCGCCATTCCACGTCACGCGGACGGTATCCGTTGTCGTAATCGTTGTGTCGCTTGGTGTCACACTGCCGCCATTAGCGCCGCCACTTGGCTCATTCTTGCCCTTGCACGCGGTCAGCAAGCCCATCACGCAAGCTAAACTCACAACCGCAATACGTCTGATTGTAAAATCCATATTCTTTCAATAATTTGTTTCTCCGCTCTTGTAGTCCGTCTTTCCGCCAGTTCTGTGCCCAGAAATGCACGGGTTCATGGACAATGCTGTCTTTCGGATATCTGTTTACCATCTGTTCCGCTTTCAGGCCCGCCGCATTCACTTGCTCGAGGTTCTTCCATCGTGAGGAAGCAAGGGTTGTAGCGAAAACCGGGATGTCTAACTCCTGTGCCTTACGCGCTGTGGCGAATAACCGGTGATAGAAACACTCCTCGCATCGCTTTCCGCGTTCCGGCTCATTTTCCAACCCACAAATATCGTGCCGCCATACTTCGTGACACCAGTCACCGTCAATCCACTCCACACCCAAGCTCTCTGCGTGGCGTTTGCTCTCGTTCTTCCGTTTTTCGTATTCCTCGAACGGGTAGATGTTCGGGTTGTAGTAATATATGACGGGCGTTATCTGATGTGCCAGAAGCCACTCTACGATTGCGCTTGAGCACGGCGCGCAACACGCATGCAGTAGCACTTGCTCGCATCCCTCCGGCACTATGATACTACTTCCTTTCGACATAATCAGCGTGCAAAGTTACTGCTTTTTTTTGAGATACGCAAATAAAAAACATAAAAAAATCAAAATCACGGGATATATACAAGGTATATATAAGATGGGGTAGGATGCGATATTTGTTCGATGTTGCCTCGTAGTTGTCTCGATTCTGTGTCGATTCTGTCTCGCCAGTCTGATTTTGATATCAAAATCTATAAATCTACATGCAAAGTGCGTTTTTTTTTTGCATATATCAAAAATTATTTGTACCTTTGCACCGCATTTTGTGTAAATACGTAAACTAGATATGAGTTTTTTAGAGATTATTACAAAGATTTTCGGCAATAAGGCGCAGAAAGATATGCGCGCTATTCAGCCGATAGTGGACAAGATCAAAGCGGAGTACGAACGTATAGACCAACTCTCCAACGACGAGTTACGTACTTGTTCTTGGGCGCTTATGGATAAACTGCAGGCCTCCGTAGCGGACAAAAAAGCCCGCATCGCAGAACTGAAAGCGTCCATCGAAGAGACGCCGATTGAGAAGCGCGAGAAGATCTACAACGAGGTGGACAAACTTGAGAAGGAAATCAAGGAGAAGTACGAGGAAGTGCTGAACGAGATTCTGCCCGAGGCATATGCAATCGTCAAGTCCACGGCACGTCGTTTTGCAGAGAACGAAAAAGTAGAGGTGACTGCGACGGATATGGATAAGGATTTGGCAGCTGATCCTCGTTTTGATTTTGTGGAGATACATGGTAGCAAAGCCCGTTATCTGAACCACTGGATGGCCGGCGGAAACGAGATAACATGGGATATGGTTCATTACGATGTGCAGCTCTTCGGTGGTGTTGTACTGCATCAAGGTAAGATAGCTGAGATGGCAACCGGTGAAGGTAAGACGCTTGTGGCAACACTCCCTGTTTATCTGAATGCGCTGACGCACGAAGGTGTTCACGTGGTGACGGTCAACGACTACCTCGCCAAACGTGACTCTGAATGGAACGGTCCGATTTATATGTTCCTTGGTCTGACGGTGGATTGTATCGACAAGCACAAACCCAATTCCGATGAGCGCCGCAAGGCTTATGCATGCGATATCACGTTCGGAACGAACAACGAGTTCGGTTTTGACTACCTGCGTGATAACATGGCCACTTCGCCGCTTGACCTTGTGCAACGCGGACATAACTATGCCATCGTCGATGAGGTGGACTCCGTGTTGATTGATGATGCCCGTACGCCGTTGATTATCAGTGGTCCTGTTCCTAAAGATGAGGACCAGATGTTCGATGAATACAAAGACCGTGTGGCAGCACTTGTTCGTCAGCAAACGACCTTGACGACGAACATGCTCGTGGAGGCAAAAGCCAAGATGTCGTCCAATGATGCCACCGAGCGTGAAGCCGGTGAGCTGGCGCTTTTCCGAGCCTTCAAAGGCATGCCGAAGTCCAAGGCACTTATCAAGTTTCTTAGCGAACCGGGCAATAAAGTGCGTCTCCAGAAAACAGAGGAGTTCTATCTCCAGGAGAACGAGAAAAACATGCATGTCGCTACCGACGTACTTTTCTTTGTTATTGATGAGAAGAACCGCTCTATCGAGTTGACAGACAAGGGAATAGATTCGTTGACGGGAACGACTGACGACCCGAATTTCTTTGTCATGCCTGACGTGGGAAGTGAGATTGCGGAACTGGAACACCAGACAGCGCTCTCGCCCGAGGAAAAACAACAACGCAAGGACGAGATTTTCACTAACTACAGCGTCAAATCCGAACGCGTTCACACGGTGCTGCAGTTGCTTAAAGCTTACACGCTCTTCGAGAAAGATGTTGATTATATCATCGATAACGGCGAGGTGAAGATTGTCGATGAGCAGACAGGCCGTATTATGGACGGTCGTCGCTGGAGTGACGGTTTGCACCAAGCGGTTGAGGCCAAAGAGAACGTGAAAGTGGAAGGTGCGACGCAGACGTTCGCGACCATCACGCTGCAGAACTATTTCCGTATGTATCACAAGCTCGCCGGTATGACCGGTACTGCTGAGACAGAAGCGGGCGAGTTCTGGAATATCTACAAACTGGACGTTGTCGTTATCCCGACCAACCGACCCATCGCTCGAATCGATATGAATGACCGCATCTACCGCACCAAACGCGAGAAATACAACGCAGTCATCGATGAGATCCAAAACATGGTGCAACAAGGTCGTCCGGTATTGGTGGGTACGACATCCGTCGAGATCTCCGAATTGCTCAGTAAGATGCTGCGTCTCCGTAATATCAAGCATAACGTCCTCAATGCGAAATTGCACCAGCAAGAGGCGCAAGTGGTTGCTGAAGCCGGTAGAGCAGGCGTGGTAACGATTGCAACGAACATGGCAGGTCGTGGTACCGATATTAAGTTGACGCCGGAAGTAAAAGAGGCCGGAGGTCTTGCTATCATTGGTACCGAGCGTCATGAGAGCCGTCGTGTGGATCGTCAGTTGCGCGGTCGTGCCGGTCGTCAAGGCGATCCGGGAAGTTCAGTATTCTATGTCTCGCTGGAAGATGACCTGATGCGTATGTTCGGATCCGAGCGTATTGCCTCTGTCATGGACCGCATGGGATTCCAGGAAGGCGAGATGATTGAGCATAACATGATCTCCAACTCCATCGAGCGCGCGCAGAAGAAGGTGGAGGAGAACAACTTCGGAATCCGTAAACGTCTCATCGAATATGATGATGTGATGAACCAGCAGCGTAACCTCATCTACGCAAAGCGTCGCCACGCATTGATGGGCGAGCGCATCGGCGTTGACATCACGAATATGATTTATGAGCTGGCGGAGAATATGGTGCAAGACGCCCGTTCGGCAAATGACTATGAAGGACTTCAGTTCGAGGCAATGCAGACGTTTGCTATTGAATTGCCGTTTGATGAGGACGCGTTTGTTCGCACCAAACGCGATGAACTGAGCGAGCAGTTGGCCGAAGCCGCACTGGAGAGTTTCAAACGCCGTATGGATAAGTTGATGCAGATCGCCGATCCGGTGATTCAGAAGGTTTATGAGACCAAGGGGCAGATGTATGAAAATATCCTTATCCCGATTACCGACGGCAAGAAAGTGTATAATATCTCCGTTAACCTCAAAGAGGCCGCAGAGACGCACAGCAAGAACATTGTGAAGGAGTTTCAAAAACGTATGTTGCTCTATGTTATTGACGATGAATGGAAAGAGCACTTGCGCCAATTGGACGAACTGAAGACGAGCGTTCAGAATGCATCGTACGAGCAGAAAGATCCGCTGTTGATTTATAAACTCGAGTCCTTCGGAATTTTCAAGGGAATGCTGGAGAACTACAATCGTCGTGCGACCGCCATCCTGCTGCGCGGACAGATCCATCAGCAGGCGCCGGAGAGCGTGCAACAAGCGCAACAACAGCGCCGTCAGGATTATTCCAAATACCGCACACAAAAAGATGCCGTTCAGGCTGCTGCGCAGGCTTCCGGAGCTGCAGCTGCTGCAGGCAGAGACACGCGCGAACAACTGCATCAGGGCCCGATTATCGCGGAGAAGAAACCGCGTCCGAATGACCCGTGTCCTTGCGGTAGCGGAAAGAAGTACAAACAATGCCACGGCAGGTTAAATGCGGGCGTTTAACATTTTGATTTGAAGTATAAGATTCTGATATTATTTTGCTGCGCTGTCACTCATCTGACGGCGCAACAATTATATCCCGACACGTTCAAACTGCAAGACCAGAACATGACGGCGGATTTAGATGTCGTTCTTTTGGATATGGTCAACAAGCAAAGCGAAGAACTGAACGCAGGAAGTGAAGACACGCTGACGCTCGCTGAGGTTATTCAGATGGATTCTATCGCTCGCGAGTTGGCAGAGATTGACTCATTGCGTACCGTTAATGCCTCGCTTACCATTCAGCGCGCAGCCCATACGCCGATGATTGAGATTGAGAAGTCATGGGTCAAAGATGCCGAGGAGGATCGTAACGATGTGTTGCGCGCCATACGCGACATGAAGACGCGTTGGCGAAAAGAGGCAACGCTGATGCTTCAGATCACGCAGAACTACGTCACGCCGAACTGGTATCAGGGTGGTTCGTCTTCTTTTGCTGCTCTGGGTATTGCCAAAGGACAAATAGGATATTTCGGCGACCGGTTTACTTGGGAGAATTTCGGCGAATGGCGCATGGGTTGTTCTACAATCTCCGCCGACAGTCTGCATAAGATCAACACCACCGATGACCTTTTCCGGCTATATACCAAAGCCAATTATCAGATTGTGTCGACACTCTTTGCTTCGTCCTCTGCGGAGTTCGAGACGCGTGTGCTGCCGACCTATAAATCCAATTCGATGGACCTCAAGTCCGCGCCTTTTGCGCCGCTGCGTTTCAATGCCGCCATCGGTCTGGATTACAAGCCGGTCAAAAATCTTTCTATTTCGTTCTCGCCGTTGTCCTACAAGGTTATTTATATTCATGATACGGTGCGTGTGAACGTCAAAGACTATGGCCTCAAACCCGGCATGCAAACGCGTCACGATATCGGTTCATCGTTGCGTTTGGAATATACATGGAAACCCGTGCGAGAGTTTGCTATGGAGACGAAGTTCTTTTTCTATACGAACTATCATGACGTGGAACTGGATTTGGAAGTGAACTGCGATTTTATCATCAACCGTTTTCTTTCTGCGCGTCTGACTCTGCACCCGCGGTACGACACGTCAGTTGTCATGGACGGCGACGACAAAGCCAAGATACAGTTCCGCGAACTGCTATCCATCGGATTTGCGCATAAGTTCAGGTAATCAGAATTCGCCGCAGAGCTCCATCAGCGCCTGCCAGCGTTTGTAGCCTTCGTGCCCGTATTTCCAGATGTTGTATTTGATTTTGTCCAGACTCACTTCTTCGCCGAGGTGACTCTTGGAATAGAACTTGTCCGCGTAACAGATGATTTTTTCCTCGAGGCTCTGCGGACAGTAGTCGCGTTCGGGAATAGGCAATTCTTCGCGCTCCACCTGCTCAATCGTGATGCCGGCACCCGTGTGACGCTCTGCCACCAGCGCATGTTTCGGCAAGCCTTCCTGCCGCAATAACTCCGCGCCAAGGTAACCGTGCTCAATATACTTGTGTTGACCGTGACAGTGGATTTTCGGCGCATCGCAGAAGATGATGCCGATATCATGCAGCATTGCCGCTTCTTCTACGAACTGCCGGTCTACGAGGCCTTGTGCTTCCCAGTCAGGATGTTTGTCGATAATTGCCAGCGCACGGTCAGCCACTTGCCGACCGTGCGTGACGAGAATATACCTTAGTTCCGGCGAGTTGCCGTAGTATTTGTCGATGAACTTAATGTAATCCATTGAGGAAGGACTTGATGTCCATGCGTTTCTTACCGGGCACTTGAAGTTCAAGAATACTTACTGCGCCCTCACGGCATGGGATAAGGAGAGCGCCTTTGTCGCTTACTTCAACAGAGAAGATCTTCACGTTTTCAAGGGCTTGCCTGTTGATGGTCAGATTTGCCCATGCAGCGGGGTAGGGACTGAGACCGCGAACGAAGTTGTGCACCTCCTCGGCAGTTTTCTCCATGAACTTGATCTCGCAGTCTTCTTTGAAGATCTTTGGGGCAGGGCGCAGTTCCGCAATCTCGGGTTGCGGCGTGGTTGGCAAAGCGATTCCTTTGTTCTCGCAGTCGATGATAAGATCCACAGTGCGCGTGACGAGATTCGTGCCCAACGCCATCAGACGGTCATGCACAGAGCCGACATTCTCGTTATCGTCGATAGGTATCCGTTCCTGCAGAATCATATTCCCCGTGTCAATCTCATGCTTCAGCATAAAGGTCGTGGCGCCGGTCTCTTTGTCACCGTTTATTACTGCCCAGTTAATAGGTGCAGCACCGCGGTATTGCGGCAACAACGATGCGTGGAGATTAAACGTTCCCAAGCGCGGCATTGCCCACACCACTTCGGGTAACATACGGAAAGCTACAACAATCTGAAGGTCTGCCTTGTAACTTCTCAATTCTTCAATAAACGCTTCGTCTTTTAGTTTCTCCGGCTGTAGGACAGGCAATCCGACCGACATGGCATATTTCTTTACATCCGAGAACTGGAGTTGATGTCCTCTTCCGGCGGGTTTGTCAGGCATGGTAACAACAGCTACCACGTTATAACCGCCTTCCACCAGCGCCTGAAGACTTGCCACCGCGAACTCCGGCGTGCCTAAATAGACTATGCGCAAATCACTTTTTGTCATTCTTCCGATATTTGGGATCAAGACTCTCCGGCTGCACTTCCACTACCGGCGAGAGCGGGCGCTTGTACGCGCGTATAATAAGGAATAGACCGAGTGCGATGAATGGAAGACTTAACCACTGCCCCATATTCAGCAAATGACCTGCCTCAAACGCCTCTTGGTCGTTTTTGATGAACTCCAGCACGAAACGTGTGATGAAGATGATCTCGAAGAACACGCCAAGCAGCAGACCTTCACGCCGACGAGCTTCGGTGTACCAATACATCTGCCAAACAACGCAGAGGGCTACGAAACAGTATAGGATCTCGTAAATCTGTGTGGGGTGGCAAGGAACGGTCTGCCCGTCACGCACAAAGATAAAGCCCCACGGTAAGTCTGTCGGACCGCCGTAAATCTCGCTGTTAAAGAGATTCCCGAGACGAATAAGCATCGCCGTAAAGCAAACGCCGACGCACACACGGTCAAGAATCCAAATCCAACTTGTGCCGAACTGCGGATAACGGCTGAACTTATATTTGTTCAAAAGCCACGAAGCAATGATCAAACCTATACCGCCGCCGTGACTGCTTAGTCCGCCTTCCCATATTTTGATCAGTTGTAGCGGGTGCTCAATATACGGATTGCGGTACACGAACTCCCAAGCAAAGAAGTGCCAGGGTTTCGTGGAGATTTTCATATACTCGCAATAACCAGCTAAAGCAGGGTTGGTCACATCGTGCCACTCGTAGAACCAGCAATGGCCTACGCGTGCACCGATGATGAGTCCCGTAGCTAGCCAGAAAAACAACTGATCAGCCCATTCTGCCGGGCAATGCTCTTTGGCATACATCCGTTCGTTGACTTTCCAGCAGACATATAAACCAATGGCCCAAAACAGACCGTACCAGCGTATTCCACCATTCCCGAAATGAATCAAAATCGGGTCTACATTCCAAGTAATAAAATCTAATATCATTTACCCCAATTGAGTTTAGCACGTAGTGATTTCAAGAAACTGTTGTCGCCGATTTGCACCAGCTTGACGGTATAGGGCGCGCGCTCAACATGCAGGCGCATGTCTGTGCTCAGCGTCTGGCTGCGACCGTCCACAGACACCATAAATGAGTCGTAACGACTGCTGATGGTGAAGTCCAGTTTCCATTCGTCGAGTATTACTATCGGGCGAACGGTGAGGCTGTGCGGGGCAATTGGCGTGAGAATCATGCCGCGACTCTTCGGTACTAATAACGGACCTCCGATAGAAAGGTTGTAAGCCGTACTGCCTGTAGGCGTAGCAATAACCAGACCGTCCGAGTGGTATGTATGCAGTAATTCGCCGTTGATGCGCGTCTCGATAGTCAACATGTTCGTCAGACCTTGTTTCAGGATTGCAATCTCATTCAGCGCGTTAGGTGACATGATAAGACCATCACGGGTAATGCCGTCTTTGTCCAATACCGAGAGCGACAGCAATGTGCGCTGCTCGATTGTATATTCTCCGGCAACGAGTTTTTGCAATATCTCGTCCAAATCCTGAGTCTGTACTTCGGCGAGGAAACCCAAATGCCCGCAGTTAACACCCAGAATGGGAATGTTCTTGTCGCCGATGGCAGCTGCACTGGTAAGGAATGTACCGTCACCGCCTACCGATAGAGCAAAGTCTATTGGTTCGCCGTAAACGTTCTCCGGCTGTTTTTCGCCGTCCCAATTCTCCGGGAATCCCGGGTATTCACGTAAATCCAACTCTTGCCGTAACTCTTGCGACAACAGCACATGAATACCCTTCGTGTCCATAAACTCCAGAATATGCCTTACCTCACGTAAGGTCTCACTCTTCATCGCATTTCCAAATATAGCTATTGTCATAAGGCTACAATTCGCTTAATTTAAAACCGGCTGCAAAGGTAGCAAAAAAAAATGACATAAACAAATGTTTATGCCACTTTTTTGAATTTTACTGAGAAATTAAGGATTACTCCTCATCTTTCTTCTCGGCTTTTTTGGTTGCTGCTTTTTTAGCAGGAGCCTTTTTCGCCGGCTTCTCTTCTGCGGGCTCCTCTGCCTTGGGCTCGGCTTTGGCAGCCTTAGCAGCCTTGGCAGGCTTAGCCTCTGCTTCGAGGGAAGCCTTCAGTTCTGCGAGAGCGGAGAGATCACCGAGGGTGGTCTTCTCTACCTTCGGCAGGTCGAGAGCGGGTTCTTCAGCCTTAGCGGCTTTCTTAGCTGCCTTCGGAGCTGCCTCCTTGCGCTCCTCCCATGTGCGGAGGTGCGAAACGAGGATACGCTTAGCGTCACGGTTGAA
>JAGCFX010000092.1 GCA_017649925.1 Paludibacteraceae bacterium
TATGTATATATACAGAAGAAGCGCGAAAAGTGCAAAAAACGTCAAGTATCTTATAGGTATCCTATAGGTATGTTATAGGTATCTTATAGTAAGGACCGCATACCTACAGGATACCTCCCCTTTCCGTTTAGGGTTTTCCCCGATTAACGGGGACAACCTCACCTATAGGATGTTATAGGTATCCTATAGTAAGGGCCGCTAACGGACTCGAGAATACATGTCGATTGCCAAACGACAGTATAACGGATGTGTGAGTGCTCTTTTTTGCTTCAAAATCCGAAAATATGCATGCATATTTAATTTTTCTTGCCAAAATGTTGCACAATCCAAAAAAATGTAGTAATTTTGTAGCCGTTTTGCGCACGTATGCGCTTCAATAACATGGCAAAAAGAGCATTAATAACAGGTGTGACAGGACAGGACGGAAGTTACCTGTCGGAGTTTTTATTGGAGAAAGGTTATGAAGTACACGGCATCATCCGTCGCAGTTCAGTAGATTTCCGTGAGCGTATAGCTCATTTGGAAGGAAAACCTCATTTTCACTTGCATTACGCCGATATGGGTGACTCGATGTCGCTGGTGAAGCTGGTAGGCAAAGTGCAGCCGGATGAGATTTACAATCTGGCGGCTCAGAGCCATGTGCAGGTCAGTTTTGACGCACCGGAGTTTACGGCAGATGTGGATGCAGTAGGTGTACTGCGTATCCTGGAGGCCGTGCGAACGAATCATCTGGAAAAGAGTTGTAAGATCTATCAGGCATCGACGAGCGAGTTATACGGTAAGGTAGAGGAAGTGCCTCAAAACGAGAATACTCCGTTCCATCCTTACAGCCCATATGCCGTGGCTAAATTATACGGCTACTGGATTATCAAAGAATACCGCGAGGCGTATGATATGTTCTGCTGCTCGGGTATATTGTTCAACCATGAGAGCGAACGCCGCGGCGAGACTTTTGTAACACGCAAGATCACGCTTGCAGCAGCACGTATAGCGCAAGGGATGCAGGATTGTCTGTATCTGGGGAACCTTGATTCGTTGCGCGACTGGGGTTACGCCAAAGATTATGTAGAGTGCATGTGGCTGATTCTTCAGCATGAGACGCCTGAGGACTATGTGATCGCCACGGGTGTGCAGCATACCGTCCGGGAGTTTGCGACGCTGGCATTCCATCATGCAGGCATTGAGTTGCGATGGGAAGGCAAGGGAATAGAGGAGAAGGGAATCGTGAAGGCAATTCACAATTCACAATGCACAATGCACAATGAACAATGCACAATGCACAATTTACAAGTGGGCGATGTGGTAGTGGCGGTGAGTCCGGACTTTTATAGGCCGACGGATGTGGTTAATTTGTTAGGTGATCCGAGCAAAGCGAAGCGTGAGTTGGGTTGGAATCCACAGAGCACGAGTTTTGAGGAGCTGGTAGAACTGATGGTAAAACACGACATGCAGAAAGTGACTCGCGAGCACTATAACTTGGCAGAGTATTTGGAGAAAGGTATTGTTAAATAAATAGGTAGCAAATGCTTCTCATCAAAAAACGCGGTGCCCCCCGCTCGTGCTTTTGCGGGCCCCATCCGCAAAAGAACGTTTTTGATTGAGAACATATTGCTAAGGCGGATGTAAACAAGATGAATAAAGACAGTAAGATATATGTAGCAGGGCACCGAGGCATGGTCGGGAGTGCTATCGTTCGTGAATTGCAGAGGCAAGGTTATACGAATATCATCACCCGGACCCACAAAGAATTAGACCTTTGCCGGCAAGAGGCAGTGGAGCAATTCTTTGCAGAAGAGAAGCCGGAGTATGTGTTCCTGGCAGCAGCCAAAGTAGGTGGCATTGTGGCTAATCAGAATGCGCTGGCGGATTTCATGTACGACAACATGATTCTGGAGATGAACGTGATCCATGCAGCATGGAAGAACGGCGTGAAGAAACTGGAGTTTCTCGGGTCGAGTTGTATCTATCCCCGCCTGGCACCGCAACCGATGAAAGAGAGTTGTTTGCTGACAGGCGAGCTGGAGAAGACGAATGAGGCTTATGCTTTGGCGAAGATCAGCGGACTCAAATACTGCGAGTTTCTGAACCGGCAGTACGGAACGGATTATATCTCTGTTATGCCGACGAACCTGTACGGTCCGAACGATAATTATCATCCCGAGCACAGCCATGTGTTGCCGGCGTTGATCAGGCGATTCCACGAAGCGAAAGAGCGTGGTGCGGAGAGCGTGACCTGCTGGGGAACGGGAAGTCCGCTTCGGGAGTTTCTGTATGTGGACGATCTGGCTAACCTGTGTGTGTTCCTGATGAACCACTACAGCGGCAATGAGACCGTGAATGCCGGAACAGGCAAAGAGTTGACTATCAAGGCATTGACAGAGTTGGTAGCTAAAGTTGTGGGTTACGAAGGTCGTATCGAATGGGATCCGACAAGGCCGGATGGTACACCGAGAAAACTGCTGGATGTGAGTAAAGCAACGGCTTTAGGCTGGACATACAAGACAGAGCTGGAAGACGGGATAGCGCTCGCGTATAAAGATTTTCTCGAAAACCCGATGCGTGCGGAGAGATAGAGACCCCTCCCGACCTCCCCTTAATGGGAGGAGATAAGAGCAATGAAGGACTTTACGCTGGACATATATCGTGAGTTGCTGGAAACCTTGCAGAAGCAGGGTTATGAGATGATATCCTATTCGGATTATTGTCATGATATCATGTCATCCAAACGCAGGAAGGGAAAGTTTGTTATTCTTCGTCACGATGTGGACGCGAAGCCGGAGAACAGCTTACGGACAGCGCAGATAGAGCATTCGATAGGCGCACGGGCAACGTATTATTTTAGAACGCCGGAGAGCGGATGTTATGACAAAAAGGGTATTCAAGCCGGAAGCCATAAAGGAGAAATGTCATTGCCGGAAGTGATACGTGGGATTGTGAAGTTAGGACACGAGATAGGTTATCACTACGAAGATATGAGTTTGTGTGGCGGAGATTATGAAAAGGCATGGCAGCATTTCACTACATGGCTGGATTATTTCCGCAGGTTCTACGCGGTCGAGACAATCTGCATGCATGGTGCTCCGACAAGCAAATGGGACGGCAAAGACCTATGGAAGCAATACGATTACAAGACAGTTGGTATCATTGGCGAACCATATCTGGACACGAACTGGGATGATGTGTTTTACCTGACAGACACCGGCCGTTGCTGGGACGGATACAAGGTGTCGGTACGCGATAAGATACCCGGCAAACAAGAACAATGGACAGCAGCAGGCCTTACCTGGCACAGCACAGGA